>JAWODX010000405.1:0-3081 GCA_046483085.1 Planctomycetota bacterium | reverse complement strand
CGGCCGCGACGAGGCGCAGATGGTGTACAACTTCGCGCTGCCCCCGCTGGTGCTGCATACCGTCGCGTCGGGCGACGCGACGGTCCTGCGCGACTGGGCGGCCACGCTGCGCACCCCCAGCGACGAGACCTGGTTCCTGAACTTCCTGGCCAGCCACGACGGGATCGGGGTTCGGCCGATCGAGACGCTGCTGCCGCGCACCGCCGTGGACGCCCTGGTCGACCGCACCCTGAGGCAGGGCGGCGGGCTGGGCCTGAAACGGAACGTCGACGGGACCGAGAGCGCGTACGAGCTGAACGTGAACTACTTCGACGCCCTGGGCGATCCGGACCGCGAGGAGCGTCTGGACCGTCGGGTGGCTCGCTTCGCGGCCGCCCACGCCGTGATGGCCGCGCTGCCGGGCGTTCCCGCGGTGTACCTGCACAGCCTGCTGGGCTCGCGCGGCGCGCCCGAGCTGGCCGCGCGGCGGGGCGTCCCCCGCGCCGTGAACCGCGCGAAGCTGGACGAGGCGACGCTGAGCGCCGAGCTGGCCGATCCGCGCGGCCGGCGGGCCCGGATCCTCGCCGCGCTCCGCGCCCTGCTGCGGGCCAGGCGGGGTCGACCCGCGTTCCACCCGAGCGCTCCCTCGACGGTGCTGGACGCCCCTCCGGGCGTGTTCACGGTTCGGCGCGGCGCCGAGAACGGAACCGTCACCTGCGTGCAGGAGCTGGCCGGCCGGGACGCGACGGTCCGGGTGGAGCGGGGCGGACGCGAGCTGCTGAGCGGTCGCCCGGTCGAGCCGGGTACCGTCCCGGTCGGCCCGTACCAGGTGCTCTGGATCGACGAATCCGCCTGATCGTCGGCATGTCGTGCGATCCGGGTCGCCCGGGTGTACCGATGCGCAGGTACCCACCGTGCCGCGACGAGCGCCCACGTGGTCCCCTCGGGCATGAGCGACAAGCGGATCGGCACACGCGCGGTGCACGCCGGGGCGGGCCTGGACCCCACGACCGGCGCGCACGCGACCCCCATCGTGCAGACCTCGACGTTCGGGTACCGCTCGTTCGCGCGCGGCGAGCGCATGTTCGCCGGCGACGAGGAGGGGTACCTGTACAGCCGCACGGGCAACCCCACCGTCGCCGCGTTCGAGCGCTCCCTGGCCGACCTCGAGGGCGCCGAGGCCGCCGTCGCGTTCTCGAGCGGCATGGCGGCCATCGCCGCGCTGGCGTTCACGGTCCTGGCGCCCGGCCGCCAGATCGCCTACCTCGGTCCGCTCTACGGCGGCTCCGAGGGCCTGTTCCTGGACGTCCTGCAGCGGTTCGGCGTGCCGGTCCGCGCGGTCGACGCGGACGACCTGGCCGACGGCTTGGACCCCGCCACCGGCCTCGTCTACCTCGAGACGCCGACGAACCCCACCCTGCGCCTGCACGACCTGCGCGCGGCGGCCGACGCCGCGCACGCCGTCGGCGCGCTGTGCGTCGCGGACAACACCTTCTCGACCCCGATCCTGACGCGGCCGCTGGAGCACGGCGTCGACGCCGTGGTGCACTCGGCGACGAAGTACCTGGGCGGTCACGGCGACGCCCTGGGCGGCGTGCTGGCCGGCCCGGCGGAGCTGATGGGCGAGATCCGCATGGAGGGCCTCCGGCACCTCGGCGGCGCGCTCGGCCCGCTCGAGGCGTTCCTGTTCATCCGCGGGCTCAAGACCTTGCCGCTCCGAATCGAGCGTCACTGCGCCAACGCCCGGCGGGTCGCCGAAGCGCTGCGCGACCACCCGTCCGTCGCCGAGGTCCACTGGCCCGGCTTCGCGGACCATCCCCAGCACGACCTGGCGACGCGCCAGATGGCCGACTTCGGCGGCATGGTGTCGCTGGAGCTGACCGGCGGGAAACCGGCCGCAGGGCGCTTCCTGGACCGCCTCACGCTGTTCACGCAAGCGGTCTCGCTGGGCGACGTCGAGTCGCTCGCGACGCACCCCGCCAGCACCACCCACCAGCTGCTGGACCCGGAGCTGAGGCTCCGCGAAGGCGTCACCGACGGGCTGGTGCGGCTGTCGGTCGGGATCGAGGATCCGGACGACCTGGTGGAGGACGTGCTTCAGGCGCTGACCGGCTAACGCACGAGCGCAGTCGCCCGGCCCACGCCGCGGATCCACCGCGTGTTCCTTCGCCCGGGGGAGTACTGGTCCTTTCCGGCGGCGCGCTACGACGGCCCTTTCGCGACGACCCTCCGCTTCGCCCTGATGTACGGCAGCGGGACGAAGTCAATCCTGGTGTCGAACACGTTCGAGGGCGGTATCGATCCGGCCCAGTTCACCGAGAGGCAGCCGTACCGCCCGACGGGCATCATGGCCCCGTAGCATCCCGTGGAGGGGCCGCAAGATGAGGCGGAAACAGATGTTGTGAATGAGCATGCGGGAGGATAACATGGACTCTTGCGTTGACATGGTCAGCGGACCAAGGGGCCGACATGCGATCGAACCGGTTGACGGCAACGGGGGGCCTCATCCTGCTTGTGGTCGCCGCTGCCGAGACGGCGTGCTTGGCCGCCGAAGGCGATACTGAGCCGAACTGGCGGGCGGCGAATCCGGAGTTGGTGACGGAACTGCGGCGGCGGGAGGCGGCGGCGCCGGAGTCGGTCAAACGCCAGATCCGCCGGCTCCGCGGTGGTAACCCCGCCGGCCGGGCCAACGCGGCCGTCGCCGTGGCCGCGATGGGCGAGAAGGCCGAGGGGGCGGTCCTGGCCCTGATTTCGCTCCTCGATGACAAAACCGAGGTTCTCCGGCGCGACAAGGGGTGGAAAACGACCCCTGCCGCCGAAGCGTCTGACGCTCTTGCTGCCGTCGGGAAGCCCGCCGTGGAGGCGCTCATCGCGGTCTTCGAGGACGGTCCGCGGGACGTCAGCCTGAAGTGGACGCTGCAGAATATCCTGGCCGTGATCGGCGACCGCCGGGCCCTGGCCCCGCTTCTTGCCGAAGAGCCTCGGTGCTTGGTCACGACTTGTCTATTGGACCAGATCGACAAAGGTTGGCGGGAATCCGAAACGGCGAAACGGGCTGTGCCCGACCTTATCGCCGCCCTGGGGAACGACGATGCCGACGTT
>JAWODX010000558.1:0-3999 GCA_046483085.1 Planctomycetota bacterium | reverse complement strand
CGACCGGCTGCGCCTCGCCGATGCATTCGGGGCCGACCGCACGGTCGACGTCGAGTCCGAGGACCTCCCCGCCTTCGTCCGCTCGATCACCGACGGCTACGGCGCCGACACCGCGTTCGAGTGTTCGGGCGCGCCGGCCGCGGTCCGCACCGGGCTCGCCTGCCTCCGCAAGCGCGGGCGATTCGTCCAGGCGGGCATCCTGCACCGCGAGGTCTCGCTCGACTTCGACGACGTGTTCTTCGTCCGCGAGCTCACCCTCGCCGGCTCACACACCTCGAACCCCCGCTCCTGGGAACTCGCGCTCCGCCTGCTCGCGGCCGGCAGCGTCGACCTCGAACCCCTCGTGAGCGAGAGCCTCCCATTGGCCGAGTGGGAGCGCGCCTTCGAACTCATCCGCACCCGCCGCGCCGTCAAGGTCGTCCTGACCCCGTGAGCCCGGCCAAGCTCATGTTCTTGAGATGGCTAACTCGGGTCATTTCAGCTCTGTGGGTGCAAAGCAGCGCAGGGCGCCGTCGGTGCAGGACATGACCCGGACGCCGGTCCGTCCTGCAAATCAAATGTCACACGGCACTAGCCTGCCCCCGTCTGTCCACGCGCTGGACGACACGCTCCAGATGCCATCCAACCGGAGATTCAGGCTTCGGCCAGCGAGATTCGGGGGTATAATGGAGGAAGTCGGGGAGGCAGAGGCGACGATTCGCTCAAGGAGAGACCGCCGTGAGACGGGCATCACGTGTGCTTTTCGCGACGGCCTGGCTGGCCGTCGCTTGTGCGGGCTGCGGCAGCGACGGCGCCGCTCCCGCCGTTCGCGAGGCTGAAGAAACGAGGAACGGCACGATGGAATTCGAGGTCCAGAAGACCGAGGAGGAATGGCGCGAACAACTCACCGAGACGCAGTACCGGGTCACCCGTGAGCAGGGCACGGAGCGGGCGTTCAGCGGCGAGTACTGGGACGAGACCGCCGACGGCACGTACGCCTGCGTCTGCTGCGGACAGCCGCTCTTCGGCTCCGACGCGAAGTACAAGTCGGGCACCGGCTGGCCCAGCTTCTGGCAGCCGATCCGCGAAAAGGCCGTCGCCGAGCGCGACGACCGCGGCCTGTTCAGCCGCCGGACCGAGGTCATCTGCAGCCGGTGCGGCGCCCACCTCGGCCACCTCTTCGAGGACGGCCCGGAGCCGACCGGCCTCCGCTACTGTGTCAACTCCGCCGCGCTCGACCTCCAGAAGGCCGGCGAAGAGTAGATCCTCGCCCGCCATCCGCCGAGGCCGGTCCACCCACCGCTGGTCGCTGATCCGCGCGGGCGCGTGACGCCCGGTCCTCCAGAAACTGGGTTACACGACGAAGAGCGCTGATCCGCGCGGGCGCGTGACGCCCCCCGGACCTGTGTGCTATAATCCCCCGTGGAAATCGACCCGCAGTTCCGGAAATGGCTCTCGGGCGACGTGCGCGGCGCGCGGGCGGCTGTCGTGCGGCTCGCGCTCTGGCTCGCCTCGATCCCCTACGGGCTCGTCGTCCGCGTGCGCAACGTGCTGTATGACATCGGGGTACTCCCCGAGCACCGGGTCGACCGGCCGGTGATCGCGGTGGGCAACATCACGGCCGGCGGCACGGGCAAGACGCCCGCCGTCGAGTTCGTCGTCCGCTGGTTCCTCGACCACGGCGCCCGGCCGGCGATCCTCAGCCGCGGCTACGGCGCGGCGGACGGGAGGAACGACGAGGCGCTGCTGCTCGCCGCCCGGCTCCCCGACGTCCCGCACCGCCAGCACAAGGACCGGTTCCAGGCGGCGGTCGCCGCGATGAAGCTCGACGGCGCGAACGCGCTCGTCCTCGACGACGGCTTCCAGCACCGCCGGCTGGCACGGTTCGGCAACGTCGTCCTCATCGACGCGACCTGCCCGTTCGGCTACGGCCACCTGCTGCCTCGCGGCCTGCTGCGCGAGCCGCGCAAGGGCTTGCGCCGCGCGGACGTCATCGTCGTGACCCGCGCCGACCAGGTCGGCGAGCGGGAGCTGTCGGCGCTGCTGCGCCGGCTCGATCGGCTGGCGCCGCAGCCGCCCAGGGCGACGGCGATCCACGCCCCGACCGCCGCCGTCCGGTTCCCCGGCGGCGACACGGCCGATCCATCCGTCCTCAAGGGCAAACGGCTCGGCCTGTTCTGCTCGATCGGCAACCCGGACGCGTTCCGCCGGACCGTCGAGCAGCTCGGGGCCGCCGTCGAGTGGGCCGCCGAGTACCCCGACCACCACTGGTACTCGCGAGACGCCGTGGCGAATATCTGCCGGGCCGACAATGAGGCGGTGGAGGCATACGTGACAACAGAGAAGGATGCGGTTAAACTGGGCCGGCTTGACGGGGGCGACGCACCGGGGCTCTGGCCCGATGACAGGAAGCTGTGGGTGCTCCAGGTCGAACTGCGCCTGACCTCCGGCGAGGAGGCCGTGGCGCAACTGTTGAAAGAGGCACTACGGGCGGCACTGTACGATGAAAACGCAGAGTAAAAAACCAACGAGAAAACCTCGCAAGGTCGGGCCGATCCGCCGCGTCCGGTACCTGCTCGAATACATCTTCCTCAGCAGGTTCTCGAACCTGATCGGCGCCCTGCCCGAGGGGGCGGCGGCCCGGCTGGGTCGTTTCTGTGGCCGGCTGATCTATCGCCTGAACAAAGGGCGGCGGGGGCGGGCCATCCGAAACATCGAGCGGGCGCTCGGCTCCGAGTTGACCCGCGACGAGGTCCGGCAGCTCGCCCGGCAGACATTCCAGTCGTTCGGGCTGACCGTCACCGAGATGGTGTGGGCCAATCAGAACCTCACGCCGGACGAGTTGGCCGAGCGATGCCCGCTGGAGGGCGCCGAACCGCTCGAGCAGGCGCTGGCGACGGGCCGCGGCGCGCTCCTGGCGAGCATGCACCTGGGCAACTGGGAACTGTTCGGGGCGCGCTGTGCGTACCACTTCGGCGAGGCCACCGCACTCGCTCGCCCGCCGACGAATCCCTATCTGGCGAAGCGAATCGCCCGGCTGCGCGAAAAGATGGGCATCAAGCTGCTCAGCACCTTGGACGGAGCAAGGCCGATCGTCAGGGCGCTCAAGAACGGCGAATGGGTCGGCATCTTGATCGACCAGCACGTTCGCCGGGCAGCCGCGCCCGCCCTGTTCTTCGGGCACCCCGCCTATACCAGCACCGTCGTACCATCCCTCGCACTTCGCCTCAAGGTCCCGGTGTTTATCGGATGGGATATCCGTATCGGTCAGACATTTGAACATCGCGCACGCATCGAGGGGCCCGTCGAACTGGTCCGGACGGGCGATCATGAGGCCGATATCCTCGCCAATACGCAGCTTTTGAACGACCTGCTGGAGGAGAAGGTCCGGGAACACCCGGAACAGTGGTACTGGCACGATCGACGCTGGAAGTCCTCCGAACGGCTGGAGCGGCGGGCCGACTCCTGGGACACCGAGGCGGAAGCAAAACTTCAGGAATGCCACCGGCCCAGAAAGCTCCTGCAGGAGGCATCCGCAAATGACAAAAGCAAGAAATGCCAAGAGCAAGAGATAGAGCCGCCCTGATCCGAAGGGTACAATACCATGTCGAATACGCACTCGTTCGGACGCTCGCCGGCCTTCTCGGTCGGATGCCCGAACCGGTCGCGGTCAAGCTCGGCGTGTTCCTGGGCTGGACGTTCTGGGCGCTCGGCAGAAGGCGGCGGCGGATCGCCCGGCGCAACATCGAGCGGGCGATGCCCGGCGAGTGGAGCAAGGCCGAGGTCCGACGCATCGTCAAGGAGGTCTTCATCAACATCGGGCTGACCGCGGTCGAGACGTTGTGGATGCGGCGGCGGCTGACCCCGGCGGCGATCCGCGAGCGCTACGAGGTCGAGGGCGACGACGCGGTCCGCGGGCCGCTCGAGAGCGGCCGCGGCCTGATCGCGTTCACCGGCCACCTGGGCAACTGGGAGCTGTTCGGCGGATGCATGGCCGCTTACGCCGGGACGCTGAACGTG
>JAWODX010000228.1:0-6392 GCA_046483085.1 Planctomycetota bacterium | reverse complement strand
GTAAAGTTTCTAATTCTTGTCTTTCATATAATCGAGTTTTCATCCACTGCCAAAGTATAGAAGAGGGATCATTATTAATAATATCCATAATCCCAGTAAACTTTGATTCGTATTCTCTTATAAGTTCTGGGGTCAGGGTGTCGAGTTCTGCGCGCCGGCCGGCTCGACCAGCGGCACCTCGCGGGCCACGCCCCCCTCACGGTAGAACTCGATGATCGGGGCGCCGGGCTCGAACCGGTGCTCGTCGAACCAGTCATCGACCTCGGGATCGATCCGCGCCCGGGCGAGGTTGGACTGGCCTTCGAACGTGGCCAGCAGGACCCGCCGCCCGGGGATGTCGAGGGTCTCCAGCGGCGGCTCGACCTCCACGCCCTCGCCGACCACGTACCCGCCCTTGCTCCGCAGTTCCTCGTCCGGCGCGTCCTCCGGATCATTGTAGTAAATGCCGCAGGCGACCCGGCCGGCCGCGCCCTGTTCGGCGAGCAGTCTCTCGGCTCGCCGGATCGCCTCGGCGATCTCGCCGTACGAACCCTCGTTCGGCACACAGGCGATCCGGTAGGGCCCCCGCCGCGTGGTCTCGAGATGGACGCGGTTGAACGCGCCCGCCCAGTACCCGGTGACCAGCAGCACGACGAGCAGCCCGACGAGGCCGCCGACAACCAGAGTGGCACACGATTTCCACCTCATCGCCCCTCCTGTTGTTTCAATTATACAGCGAACCGCAGCCGCTCACCAGCCATGACGGAGTCCGGGGCAGGGTCCCACCGGTCTGGGGGAAGTGCCGGCGGTTGCCCGGTCGGGCGGGCTTACCGGCCCTCGGCGACGACTTCGACACCGGAGAGAACGGGGCCCAGCGCCCGGTCGCCCCCGGCACGCGGGGCGAGCGAGATCACGAGATCGTCGAGCACCTGGACGCCCTTGAACTCGCGGACGATACCCCGCCTCGGCCCGCCGGCGGCCTGGCACACGTCAAAGCCCTTCAACACGCGCTCGTCCTGCAGGGCGACGTCGAACACGCGGTCGCCGGGCTCCACGCCGGCCGACGGCTCGGCGAAGGTGAGCCGGACGGTGTACGGCCGCTTCCTCGCCGCCACGCGCGACAGGCCGACGGTCAGGCGGGTGAGGTTCTCGCATCCGGAAGCGGCGACCCACTTCAGCCCGTCGCCCGAGAGCCGCGACGAATGGTGGTAGTACCAGCGCGGCTCCTTCTTCACCGTGGCCGTCAGCCCCGGGTTCGGCTTGTGATACCACGTGGCCAGGTCGGCCGTCTTGATCTTGAGCGCCGGCGAGGGGCCGCCGACCAGCGGATACTCATACCACATCGTGCCGTTCGGCGCCCCGGGCGACCGCCGGGCGCCCAGGTTGACCCCGAGCCGACGGACCCTGGCGACGTGCCAGTCGACGGACTCGGTGAACGTCCAGGTCTCGACCTCGGGCATGTGGACCATGGCGAGCGAGCTCTGGTTCGGGTAGCCGCAGATGCAGGTGCGGGTATAGTCGGAGGCGTTGAGGACGCCGTCGGCGGCGATCAGGTTGTTCGTGCAGCCCGACTTGAACCCCCCGAAGTTGCCGGTCCCGGCGTCAGTGGTGAGGTCGAGATAGCCGGCGGCCGCCGAGCGGAAAGTGAGCAGATGCTTGCTGCCGACGACGGTGCCGCAGCCGTAGTTGCGGCTGTAGGTCCAGGGCATCCTCTGCCCGGTGATGGGATGGGTGGTCATGACCGGCTCGCCGGTCGCGAGCTCGAACGCCTGCTGGCCGGTGATGACCCGGCGGCCGTGCAGGATGCAGAGGCCGCGGAATTCGTTCGGCCGGTCCCAGAGCCGCTTGCCGGTGCTCGCCCGATAGAGGATCATCCGGCTGTCCGGCTCGTCCCAGGTCATGTCGCGCGACGGCCGGCCGGCCTGCAGGAGCGCGTCGTGGTCGGCGGAGTGTCCGAGCCACGTACCGAATACGCGCTTCCTGTCGCGCCAGGCCCGCTTGCCGGTCTCGGCGTGGAACGCGAGGACGGCCGAGCCCGGCGGCGACCGATGGGCTCGCCACTGTTCCCGGCTCATCACACCGCGGGGCATCCTCGGCCGATCGATGCAGAAGACCATCCCGCCGCCCGCGCAGATGCTGTTGTGAATGAGGCCGTGGGTGGCCTTGTGGTCCCACAGGACCCGCCCCGAGTGGCGATCCAGCACAACCAGCCGCTCGCTGCTGCTGCCGTCCGCCAGCCAGCCGATCGGCCTCCGTCCAACGCTCTCTTCGTCGAACAGGTTCGAGAACGAGATCGGATCCGCCCCCGCGATGAGCAGGTCCTTGTACACCCCGATGAAGCCCCAGCGCGGGTCGGTGTCGGCCCCCTTGGAGCGGGGCAGGGTGAACTCGGCGACCGTGCGGCCGGTCGCCGGGTCGAGCCGGAGCGCCTTGCGGCCGTAGGCGACGTAGACGGCGTCTTCGGTCGCGCAGTAATTGCTGCCCATCGCGTTCGCCCCGGGCTGGTGGGACGTGTTGTCGTAGGCCGCGCCGACGCCGGGCAATCGTTTCTCCCACAGCTCCCGGCCGGTGTACACGTCGAGCGCGCGCAGGACGTCCGGCCCTTCGATGAAGAGCCGCCCGCCCACGACCTGGGGGATCGGGCCGTGCCCGTGCCGCGGCAGGATCTTCCGATTCGACGGGCCGCCGAACCACAGCAGGCCGAGCGGCGCCTTCACCCGCTCGTCCTTCGACATCACCGTGTTCGCGATGTCGGCATACTGGTGCGTCCAGTCGGCCGACCCGGGCAGCCGTCCCTCGCGGACGAGGAGCACGATGTCGCTCGCCACCTTCGGCTGTGCCTTCTCGAGGTCCAATCGGTCGCAGGCCGCCACCACGCGGGCCAGCGTCCGCTCGCCCTCCCGGAGGCAGAGCGTCCCGCCGTAGGGGCGCAGGACGCGGTACGCCTGTTTGATCAGGGCATCCTGGTTAACCAGGTTGCCCCGGTCGAGGTCCGCGGAGAGGACGAGATTCGCCAGGTAGGGCGGGAGGCGGTGCGCCGCCGGGTCGGCGTGATGCACCGCCACACGGTGGCCATACAGTCCGGCCTGGTCGAGCGAGCGGCGCAGCTCCGCCACCTTGGCCGCGTCGTCCTCGACGGCAACGATGTGCAGGTCCGACTGGTGCGCGAGCTGTTCGAGGAGCTCGCCGTCCTCGACGCCGAGCACGACGCAGTAGCCCTCCCGTGCGCCCGTCTTGTCGAGAATCGTCTTGACCGTCGCCGCCATCCTGGTGTCCCGGTCCGGCGGCGGGGGTTCCTCGAGCTCGTAACGGCGCGGCCTGGTCTTCTTCGCGCCGAAGCAATAGATGCGGCCGGCGAGGGTGACGGCGAACAGCTTTCGGCCGGCGGCCAGGAGGTCGATCGGGGTGCCGTCGAGATCCGCCGTCCACGACACCTTCGGGCTGCCGCCGTTCCCCGGCACGTGGATCACGTCGATGCCGCCTTTCCCGCCGGCGTAGAGCCGCGGACCCGCCTTGATGAGCGCGGTGATCGTATGGCGAACGGGGACGCGCCACATCAGCCCCTCGGTCTTCGCATACGGGCCCGTCGCCAGCCGGTTTCTCGCCTTCGCCCGGTAATAGGAGAGGTCGTGGGCGCGGACCTGGTGCATGAGCGTGGTGTACGCGGCCTGGCCCTCGAGCACGAGCGCCTGGCTCGATTGGAGGGAAAGCATGCGCCCGTTCCTGGTGTAGAAGAGGCACCCCGCGTTGAAGAAGAAGTCCTGGGTGGCGGCGAGGTGGTACGTGCCGCCGCGCGGCGCTTCGTGGTAGATGAGCCGGCCCGTCTCCCGGTCGAGCCGGGCGACGCGGGTCCGGCCGTTCGGCACGAGCAGGTCGTCCCCCTCCACGGCCAGGTAGCCCTGAGGCGCGAGCCCGCTGAACGCCCTGCTGTAATGCGGGCGGAGCGTATACAGGAAGCCGCACCGGTCGTTGTGCCAGACGACCTCCCCCGTCTCGGCGTCGAGGCAGTAGAGGAAGACTCCCATGAACGGCCAGATGCCCGCGGCGACGTAGACGTTTCCGTCGGCGACGACCGGCGCGCCGCGGACCGGCCACGCGGAGATCACCCGCCGGTTGCCCAGCAGGTACCGGCCCGCCGGCGCGGCCCGGAATTTCCAGCGCAGGCGCCCGCTGCCCGCATCGAGGCAATAGAGGCAGCCGTCCTCGCATCCCACGTACAGCCTGCCCCTCCAGGCGACCGGGGCGAACCGGACCGGCCCGCCGGGATGGAACACCCATTTCTCCGCCCCCGTCTCGATGTCGAGGGCCCGGACGGAATCGTCATGGTGCGATCCCAGGAACATGAGCCGGCCCATCACCACCGGGTGGTACGTCTTGTCGAACCGCAGCCGCGGCTGGTCCGGCCAGGCGGTCTCCAACGTGGGATAGTCCCGCACCCATTGCAGGTGCAGCTCGGCGGGGAGCCGATGCGGGCTGGCCGCCCCGCGGTTCGGGCCGTACCGCCACATCGGCCAGTCGGCGGCCGTCGCCGGGCCCGCCAGCACGAGCACCGACACCACGAAACAGACGGACAAGAGCTTCTTCGCGTTGAGCATCGTCATCTCCAGCAGCGGAACCACCTGGCCAGAAAACTCGGTCTTCTCTTCGGCTTTCTGTATTCTAGGCGAATCAGGCCCGGGTTCAAAACGGAAATGGATTCAGCACGGGCCGCGGGTCGTCTCAAGTGCCGCGAACGGCGGGGCCGGCCGATGGCGGGCTTGCTGGCTTCCGGGGGGCCGATCTCGAGCCGCGCCCGCCCTCCTCCCCTGCCGGCTACCAGTCGAGCGCTCGATCGGGCGCGTCGGCGAGGGTGCCCGCATACCAGTCGGCGTCGGGCAGGTCCTGGCGGGAGAAGCTGGTGGTCAGCGCGAGGCACCGGGCGCCGGCGCGCCGGGCCCCGGCGACGCCGTTGACCGAGTCCTCGACGACCAGGCACCGCTCGGGCGGGACGCCGAGCTTCTCGGCGGCGGTCAGGAAGATCTCGGGATCGGGCTTCTTCCGGTCGATGTCCAGCCCGTTGACCAGAGCGTCGAACCGTTCCGGCGGCAGGTCGATCCCGCGGAGGTTCACGAGCATCTTGACCTCGTCGGCGCTGGTCGCCAGCGCGAGCTTCAGGCCGCGCGCGCGGCACGCCGCGATGAAGTCGTGCACGCCGGGCAGCGGGTCGAGCCGGCCCGCCACGATCTCGGCGTAGATCTCGTACGTCCGCGCCTTGTCCCGCTCGATGTCCATGGGGAAGTCGTACTTCTCGGCGACGCCGCCCAGGTAGCGGTTCTCGCCCGCGCCGACGAACGGGACGAAGTCCTCCGGCTCGACCTCGACGCCGTGCTCGGCGAACATCCGGATCGCCGCCTCGCAGATGAACCGCTCCGAGTCGACGAGCACGCCGTCCATGTCGAAGATGACCGCGCGGATCATGTCAGCTCCGGTGCCTTCATTCCTTCTCCGGCTTGTTCTCCTCGATCCACCTGTCGAGCTCCTTCAGCTCTTTCTGGAACTCCTCTTCCGACATTTCGTCAACGTGTTGGTCGAAGTAGACGACGCACCGCCGGCCCTGGTAGGGCCGTTTCTCCCAGGCGAGCATCCACAGGCTCTCGACGACCTGCTCGGCCTTCAACTGGTACGGGCAGCGGTCGAGGACGCTGGCGTAGTCGGAGACGAACTACAATTGCCAGCCGAAATTGTCGGCCAACCAACCTTCCACCAACTCCTCATTCTCCATCCGGGTCGGGCTGCACGTGGCCCAAAGCAGCCGTCCGCCGGGCCGGACCCAGCGGGCGCCGATGTCAAGGAGCCGGCGCTGCGTGCGCGTCACCGGGTCGCGCCGGTCGAGGCGCCGGTCCCAGCGGATCTCGGGGTGGCGCCCGATCAGGCCGAGCGCCTGGCAGGGGGCGTCGATCAGGACCCGGTCGCATCGGGCAGCGGCATCGGCGGCAGCGGGGTCGATCCGGTCCAGGATGCGGATCGACGGGTCGGAGCCGTGGAGCCGCCGAAGGGCCTGCTCCAGCATGGGGCGGCGAGCCGGCTCGACCTCGGCCGCCCACAGCTTGCCGCGCCCGCCCATGAGTTCCCACAGGTGGCCGGTTTTGCCGCCCGGCGCGGCGCACAGGTCGGCGGCGATCGCGCCCGCCGATGGATCGAGCAGTCGCGCCGCCAGCATCGCCCCCAGGTCCTGGACGGTCAGTTCGCCGCGGCGCCAGGAGGCGGTTTGCCAGGGCCGGCCCTCGCCCCCGCTCCAGCGCAGCGCCTCGGGCAGCGGTCCCGGCTCGGTGGCGACCCCCTCTGCGGCCAGACATCCTCGGGGGGGCCGGTGCGCCAGAATGTGAACCCGCGAATGATCTTGCAGTCAAAGACATGGGCCATGTGGATGCAGC
>JAWODX010000050.1:0-2737 GCA_046483085.1 Planctomycetota bacterium | reverse complement strand
GGTCATTCTCGGGCGGCCCGGGCGGCATGTCAACGGTCCGCTGGGGCTCCGAGGATGTTTGGCGCGGGTTGCGTCAAGGGATTATGGTTTGGCCGAGAGCGCGGCCGGGTTCGTGGCAAGGGTGTATCGTCTCGCCGGCGTGGAGGTTCGGCCGCCTCTGTGTCCGGTGGTGGTGGTTGCGACGCGTCGGTGAGCACGCCTCACAGGCCAAGTGCGCGGGATCGTACGGTGTGGATCGGGGCCGCCGGGGAGAAGTGTCCGTCTGACCGGGCAGACGGACACTTCCCCTCGAGCCCCGCCTTGCCTCAATGAGACCGTTCGCGTCCGGCGCCGGCCCGCTCGGGTCGCGGGCCACACGCACCCCCGCGTTACCCCAACCTGTCGGCAGAGGGGGATCCGATAGAGACCCCCATCCGGACTCGGACGAAGCGGCGCTACCGCCCTGCGCCAGGGCGATAACCATAATCCGTTGACGCACCCCTGAGTCGAAAGCACCCGGTTGATTTCCCGTGGGGGACCCATTATAATTCAATTTGGTTGGGTCGCGGCGGCATCCGTCTATGCGACCCATCTCCCGGCCTGTAGAGTACATACCCATGACAAGAAGAAGACATTCCCTCCTGCGCCTGTGGCTTGTCCTGACGGGCCTGCTCGCGTTCGCCGGCCGCGCCGAGGCGGTCGTCCCGATCATGGTCGGACCGCTGCAGGCGTTCCTCGCCATGCTGCCCGGGATCCTCATCGCGCTGGGCGGCTTCCTCGTCACGCTCTTCTCGCCGAGGACGGTCAAGAAGGTCGTCGTCTTTTTCTGGCACCAGAAGGTGTTCAGCGTGTCGCTGATCGTCCTCGTCAGCGGCCTGGTCTACGCAGCGAAGAACGCCTGGTGGATTCCGAAGGGCCCGGTGACACAGGCAGAGGCCGGGACCGACTGGCCGGCGTTCCGGGGCGGGCCGCAGCGGCGCGGATTCGTGCCCGGCAAGAAGGACCCCGACAAGCCCGGCGCAGTCTGGCAATATACCGACGAGAAGTTTTTCCTCTCGACCCCGACGGTCGTGGGGAACCGCGTCTACGCCACGTTCGCCGACTACGGCCCGTTCCGCAACAACGGCGGGATCCTGTGCATCGACGCCGACACCGGCAACGAGGTCTGGCGCTACACCGAGCGCGGCTACCGGGCGACGTTCGCCTCGCCCTCGGTCAAGGGCGACTACATCGTGTGCGGCGAAGGGCTGCACCTCACCCGCGACGCCCGCGTTTTCTGCCTGAACAAGGCCGGCAAGCTCCGCTGGGTCTACCGCACCAAGAGCCACGTCGAGTCGACCCCGTGCATCGCGGACGGCAAGGCGTACATCGGCGCCGGTGACGACGGCTACTACTGCTTCGCGCTCGACGCCGAGCAGAAGGAGCAGCCGGAGCCCGTCTGGCACCTGTCGGCCGAAGAGGGATACGAGGACAGCGAGACGTCGCCGGTCGTCGTCGACGGCGTGCTCTACTTCGGGCTGGGGCTGGGCGGGAAAGCGATCTGCGCGGCCGACGCGAAGTCCGGCAAGCTGCTCTGGCGCATCGACGCCCCCTACCCCGTGTTCAGCCCGCCCAGCGTGCACGAGGGGAAGGTCTACGTGGGTATGGGCTACGGCGACTACGTGAACAGTGCGGAGCAGTCGAAGGCGGACCTGGCGAACCGGATGGAGAAGCGGGGCGAGCCGCAGGCGGAGATCGAGCGGCTGACGGCGGACATCCGGCCCGGCGGCGAGGTCTGGTGCATCGACGCCGAGAAGGAGGAGGTCGCCTGGAAGTACGGGGACGACCCCGACGAGCTGCTGTCGCGGGTCGTGCTGGGCGGCGTGGTCGTCAAGGACGATCGCCTCTACTTCGGCTCGCGCGACGGGCACCTGTACTGCCTCTCGGACCGGGGCGTGCTGGTCGGCCGGTGGAACGCGCGGGCGCCCGTCACCAGCACCCCGGCAGTCGCCAACGATCACGTCTATTTCTGCACGAGCCAGGGGATCCTCTACTGCCTGACCGCCGACACGCTCGAGCCGGTGTGGGAGGCCCGGCTCGGCGCCGGCCGCCTGTTCTCCAGCTCGCCCACCGTCGCCCGCGGCCACGTGTTCGTGGGCACGCCGCGGGACGGCCTGCGCTGCGTCGGCCGGGTCGGCGAGCCGCCGCCCATGCTCTGGGACCGCGGCGAGCGAGGCGGGCCTGCCGACCCCTCGCCGCTGCCCGAACGCGGCCGCACCGCCTGGCGGCTGCCCGACGACCGAGCGGCCGCGCAGGACGTCAAGCTCACCCCGACCGCCCCCATGCTCTCCCTGGGCAAGGCCGTCTATCTGCCCTGCACCGCCCACGGGAAGCCGGAACTGCTCAAGCTGCGGGCGAAATACGGGAAGCCCAGGGACCGCGGCAAGGAGCTCACCGACGCGGACCGCGTCGTCTGGCGCATCCAGCTCGACCATCCCATCGAGCAGCCCCCGGTCGGCGTGGGCAAGACCATCTACGCGGCGACCCGCGACGCGCTGCTCTGCGTCGATGCCGAGTCCGGGGAGATCACGCGGACGGTGGCCATCGAGCCGGGCGGCGCCGGCCGTCTGACCTTCGACCGCGGGCGTCTCGTCCTGTGGACAGGGCCGGACGCCGTGACGTTCTGCTCGCTGGCGTCGCCCGGAGAGCCGGAGGCGTTGTGGACGGCCAAGGTCGGCCCGGGGGGCCAGCCGCCGGTGCTCGCCGGCGACCTCTGCTT
>JAWODX010000487.1:0-6808 GCA_046483085.1 Planctomycetota bacterium | reverse complement strand
CGGTTGACGGACCGGTGGATTCTCGCCTTCTCCCGGCGCATGGCGGCAGCCGCCACGCTCCGCCTGCCTTTCCTCTACGATCGACTGCTCGATGCCGTCGCCAGTACCCCCGTCGATGTTCGACCTGGACGCCTGGAACCCCGAGCCATTATGCGGGAACCCAAACATTACCCGCGTCTGAGAACCTCCCGAACTGAATGGCGACAGCAGCGACTCGGGAGGGCAAGCTGATGCTTAATTCACCGCCATTGGGGACAGGATCCGGAACGGCTTCGCGTTCCGGTCATGTCCCCCCAGCCCCGCGTCCGGCTCCGGGCGCAATTTCGCACGGCGGTCTGGTGCTGGAGATCGCCGGCGCACGGATCATCCCCCCTCCACTGCGGAGGGATGATATGGAGAAGCAAGTCGTGGCGGTCGTTGTCGGGGTGCTGTTGGTCGCCGCGGCCGCTTGGCATACCGCAAGTAGCTTTGTTGGCGGTATTGAACAGGTCCCCATAAGATCGGTAAGGGAGCGACATGAACAAGGGTATCGAACTGATTCTGAGCCAAGTTGAAAGCGCGCTTGACGCCGGCTATTATTACCCTGCTCTTCTGACGAGCCTTACGCTTCCGGATATTTGCGGCGCGTTGGACTCCCATGACGGCCAAGCTTCCGGCGAGAAATACGTTGCCTGGTTTGACCAATGGGTGGTCCCGCAGTTCAGCGAGACCGTTCGTTCTGCTATGCCTGGGGCGACTCCTCTAGATGTCCCCGACTGGGCTTTCCCGCTCACTGGCGAAGTCTGTTACAGATTTAGGTGTTCACTGCTTCATCAGGGCTCGTCTCAGCACCCCAAATCCCCGTTTCGACGTATCCTGGCTGTTGTGCCTGGCACCGACGGCTGCGTGCATCATTGCCTGAGCGACGATGCCTACATACTGGACCTCCGTCTCTTTTGCCGCGAGATTGTCGAGGGAGTTCGGCAATGGCTTTCGCAGGTGGAACGCAATGTTAGATTCGAACGCAACTACACGAAGTTCGCTCATTTGCACCCGAATGGTTTGTCTCCTTATATCCGAGGTTGGCCGGTTGTGGGTTAGACATACTCTATATAGCGTGTGGTTGGCTCGATACACCCGCGGTCATGGTGAGGGCCTGGGGTTCTTTGCGTTTGCTTAGAGAGCAGAGGAGCACAGACGCGGAAACCACGAACGCCCCAAAAACAGCGCCGCGTTCCGTTAGCTACCAGCAGCTTGCCGTTATGAGTTAGCGTTCGTGCTTGGCACCGTTGAGTTGCTTCTCGTGCCCAGCGCAAGCTTGCCCACACCCGCGCCATTCTCTACAACGGCGCCAACGACCAACAGTCGTGCGTCGGCCCGAGCCGTAGCGTACGTGCGCATGGCCTTCCCCGTTCGTTGACAGCCCTGCGCGGCACTGCTATAATTCCGGCCTATTCACGGTTTTCGGCACAATGGAGGGAATCTCAGGCCGCATGCTGAAGACGTTCAAAGGCGGGGTCCACCCGCCGGAACAGAAAGAGCTGGCCGAGGACCGGGCGATCGAGGCGTTCCCCGCCCCGCCCGAGGTCGTCCTGTATCTCTCGCAACACATCGGCGCGCCCGCCCGGCCGACGGTCGAGAAGGGCGACGCGGTCAGGAAGGGCCAGGTGATCGGCGAGCCGGGCGGATTCGTCTCGGCGGCGATCCACGCCTCGGTCTCGGGGACGGTGAAGACGATCGAGCCGCGGCCCCATCCGCTCGGCGGGAACCAGCCGGCGGTCATCATCGAGAACGACGGCAAGGACGAGTGGGCCGAGGGGGTGAACGTCGAGCGCGACTACGCGGAGCTGTCGCCCGACGAGATCCGCGAGGCGATCCAGGCGGCGGGGATCGTCGGCATGGGCGGCGCCACCTTTCCGACCCACGTCAAGCTCAGCCCGATGGAAGGCAAGCCGATCGGCGACCTCGTCATCAACTGCGCCGAGTGCGAGCCGTATCTCACCTGCGATTACCGCCAGATGCTCGAGCAGACCGACGCGGTCGTCGAGGGCCTGAAGATCCTGATGAAGGCGACCGGCGCCGGGAACGGCTGGATCGCCATCGAGGCGAACAAGCCCGACGCGTTCGACGAGCTCGAGGCCGCGACAGCCGACGCCCCCAACATCACCGTCGAGCTGCTCCAGGTCAAGTATCCGCAGGGCGCCGAGCACGAGATCACGGTCGCGCTGTTCGACCGCGAGATCCCGTCGGGCGGGCTGCCGCTCGACATCGGCGTCGTCTGCCAGAACACCGGCACGACGGTTGCGGTGTACGAGGCGCTCCGGTTCAACAGGCCGCTCGTCGAGCGGGTGCTGACGGTGAGTGGGGACGGGATCGAGGAGCCGGCGAACTACCGCGTGCCGGTCGGGACGCCGGTGCGGGCGATCGTCGAGGCGGCCGGCCTGCGGGACGGCGTGAACAAGCTCGTGCTCGGCGGGCCGATGATGGGCCTGGCCCAGTACACCGCCGACGTCGCCGTCACGAAGGGTACGTCGGGGGTCCTCGCACTGGTCGACGCCGAGGCGTACGACTGGCAGGCGTGTATCCGGTGCGGCCGGTGCGTCGAGGCCTGCCCCTGGCGCCTCGTGCCGTCGGCCCTCAGCATCATCTGCGAGGCGAAGAACCTGGACGCGATCCGGTCGAGCGACATTATGGACTGCAAGGAGTGCGGGAGCTGCACGTACGTCTGCCCGTCGCGGCGGCCGATCGTGCAGCTCATCAAGTACGGCAAGGGCGAGCTGGCTCGCATCCGAGCCGAAGAGGAAGCGAAGAAGGCGGAGAGTTAGCGTGGCTGCAGCCGCGAAGAAGGAGACGGAGGCGGAGGGGCTCGACGAGCGGCTCCTCACGACGACCTCGCCGCACGTCCGCGCCCCCGACGACATCCCGCGAGTGATGTGGACGGTGGTCGTCGCGCTGCTGCCGGCGCTCTTCGCCGCCTGCTACTTCGTCGTGTGGGACGCGGTCCGGATCGTGGCCATCGCCGTGGTCAGCGCGGTCGCCGCCGAGGCGCTGATCCAGAAGCTGACCGGCCGGGAGGTCACGATCGGGGACGGGAGTGCGGTGGTGACCGGGCTGCTGGTCGCGTTCGTGATGCCGTCGAACGCGCCGTGGTTCGCGCCGCTGGTCGCGTCGGTGTTTGGGATTGCGGTGGTGAAGCAGGCGTTCGGCGGGCTGGGCTGCAACATCTGGAACCCGGCTCTGGCCGGCCGGGCGTTCGCGGTGGCGTGTTTCGGCGGGCTGATGGTCGGCGGCTGGATGTCCATCGCCCCCCGGCCCGACGCCGACCCGCCCGTCGAGGGCCGGCCGGCGAACTGGGTCCGCATCACCCCGGGCCAGCGGTTCGCCCCGGACGACGAATACACCCGGGCCGACGCGGTCACCGGCGCCTCGGCACTCAGCGCCCGTAAGGACTACCTCAGCGGCCTGCCCGGCACCGACGACGCGGAGCTCCTGCAGGAACGCCTCGGCTCCACCCCGCGCGAGACGCTCCGGAAGGTGCAGGCGGCGAACCACACCGGCCGGCTCGACCTGTTCCTCGGGGCGCAGGTCGGGTCGCTGGGCGAAACGAGCGCCCTGGCCCTGCTGGTCGGCGGCGTGATCCTCCTGGCGACCGGGACGATCCGCTGGTACATCCCGGTGGCCTTCCTCGGCTCGGTCGCCCTGTTCGGGTGGCTCCTGCCGGTCCAGGTCCCGGCGCTCGACGGGACGCAGGTGGTGCGTGGCTGGGTGTGGGCGGGCGGCGAGCCGCTGTTCCAGATCCTGACCGGCGGCGTGATGATCGGCGCCATCTTCATGGCGACCGACATGGTCACCAGCCCGCTCACCCGCCTGGGCAAGCTCATCTTCGGGGCCGGATGCGGGCTGCTCACCGTGATCATCCGCAAGTACGGCGGCTATCCCGAGGGCGTCTGCTACTCGATCCTCCTGATGAACACCGCCGTCCCGCTGATCGACGCGTACACCAAGCCGAGGGTTTACGGGACCTAGCCATGACCGAACGTGTGCGGTATCCGCTGATCATCACGCTCATCTGTCTGGCGGCGTCGGCGGCCCTTGCCCTGACGTTCGCGGTCACCAAGGATCGCATCGCCGAGTCGAAACAGAAGGAGCTCGGCGAGGGACTGAAGAAGGTGCTGCCCGAGAACCAGTCGATCGGCGAGACGACGCTCGCAGACGGGGGCGTGGTCTACACGGCGTACAGCGGGGCGGACGAAAGCGGCTCGCCGGTCGGCTACGCCGCGGTCGGCGAGGCGCAGGGCTACTCCAGCCGGATCGAGGTCCTGGTCGGCGTGCGGCCCGATCTGGAGGTCGTCGCCATCAGCATCCTCAAGATGCAGGAAACGCCCGGCCTGGGCGAGCGGGCGCGTGAACGCCCCGCCACCAGGACGATCTGGGGGGCGATCGGCGACCTCTTCCGCGGGGACGGCGGCCCGGGGGAAGAGCCCGAGCCCGCGTTCCAGAAACAATTCCGCGGCAAGACTCCCGACGAACTCGAGCTGACCGACAAGCAGGGTGCGGAGCACGCCATCTCCCAGCTCACCGGAGCCACCATCACCTCGCGGGCCGTGGTCACCGCCACCGAGCGGGCCATCGACCGCATCCGGACGCACCTGGGCCGGCAGGAATCATGAACGACGAAGAGAAGCGAGATACGCACGGGGGCACGGGGGCGCGGGAGCATCGCGGAGAGAAGCAGGAACAACACGAGCACGAGCAGGAGCAGGAGCCAGAGCAGGAGCAGGAGGCAGCGCACGGGGGCACGGGGGCGCGGGCGCATGGGGCGGAAGAGGAACAGCACGAGCAGGAGGAGGAGCAGGAGAGCGGAACCACATCGGTCAAGGATCTGCCGCCGGAGGCGAAGGCGCACTGCAAGGCGGCCGTCGAGGCACTCCTGTTCAGCACCGGCGAGCCGGTAAGCACCGGCCGGCTGGCCGGGGCGATCTCCGACGTGGACGTCGACGGCCGCGGCGTTCGCAGCCTGGTCGGCGAACTGATCCGCGAATACGAGGAGTCGCGCCGCGGCTTCACCATCGAGGAGGTCGCCGGCGGCTTCCGGCTGGTCAGCCGGCCGGAATACGCCGAGTACGTGGGCAACCTGCTCGGCAGCGCCCGCAGCACCCGGCTTTCACAGGCGGCACTCGAAACCCTCGCCGTCGTCGCCTACAAGCAGCCGGTCACCCGGGCCGACATCGAGGCGATCCGAGGCGTCCAGGCCGGCCCGCTCCTCCGATCCCTGCTCCAGAAAGGACTCATCCGAATCACCGGCCGGGCCGAGGTCATCGGACGGCCCTTCCTCTACGGCACCACCCGGAAGTTCCTCGAATACTTCGGGCTCAAGTCGCTCGACGAACTCCCTCGCGTGGACGAACTGCCCGCGCCCTGAGCGCGCCGCGAGCCCAAGACTACGACGACGTTTTTCTAACCGCAGAGACCGCAGAGCACGCAGAGAGGACGATTCACGGACCAGTTATGACGCGGCGCTCATCGTGGCCAAGGCGGATCAGTGAAGCACAGTTGATTTGTGTGCCGCCACAACGTCCTCTGCGATCTCCGCGTTCTCTGCCCGGGGCCCCCGCCGGGCCAGCCACGCGCCCCAGTGCAGCACCCGGCCGCGGGCCGGGTCGTACACGACGTTCGAGAACGCCGGCCCGCGGTGATCGGGGGTCGCCTTCACCCAGGTGTTCGCCGGGATCTTTTCGACGTCGACCGGGGCGAACGACCTGGGCGGCTCACCCGCGGCAGCCGGCGCTGCCAGCAGGAGACAACCGACCAGAACGTACGTGCCTCGCATGATCATCCCTCCGGCTGGTTTCGGATGTTGCGCCGGCCGGGCTTGTCCCTGCTGATTCCAGTCGTCGGCGTGCAGGTCATCAACCCTGGAGGGCGAACAACACCACCCAAGGAACCACACTCACCACAGCACAATCACCCGTAAAATTAAGTATCGCCTCAGCCACATCTTTATAACCCTCCCAATCCGTACTATAACGACCCAAGCTCCAAAACTCATAAAAACCCATATCCCAAGGTGGAACAAAACTAAAACCCCAAGGAAAAACCGATGTGTTACCATAGTACATCCAAACACCGCTAATGTTAAACAAAAAATCACTATCATAAAAAACCTGATACGTCGGAGGAAGCGTACCGTTCACCTGGATACGATATCCACCGCCATACAAATCACCACTCGTATTGTAACCCACACGAATATAACTATTCGTTGAATGAACAAACGAACTAACAAAACGAATCGAATAAACACCACCTTGGTCTACCAGCACAGGAGTATCAAAAACCAAGGTATGCCAAGCATAACTTGTACCGATATCAGTAGATAGATACACATCACTCGTACCCAACACTTTTCCATAAGGAGACAACGGCAAACCATCATCATCGCAATTCACTATCTCAACGTAAATACCGCCACTCGGACGGAGAGGAGACAAAACCAAATGCTTCACCATATACAGACTAATGTTCTCAATCAAAAGACTCTTGTTTACTCCGTTAAAACCTACAGTAAACGTCTGATGCATCGCATACAACAACACCACACCAGATTTATACTCCATATATCCATCTTGACCACTTATCTGATATTCCATCTGCTTATTCCAGCTACTGTTATCAGTACTGTAACGATAAAACAAGTCAACGCTATCCAAAAAATTACCGCCTTCCGCAGTAACCCCGATGGGACTACAACCCTGCTCATACGGCACAATATCATCAACCTCGGTTGTGCAGTTCACATCAACCGTGAACTCAATATACGGGTCTTGAC
>JAWODX010000344.1:0-3540 GCA_046483085.1 Planctomycetota bacterium | reverse complement strand
CCTCCCCCGGATCGGACGACGGGCTCCCCGGGCGGCGGACGCCTGCCGGGGGAGGGAGGGGAGGCGAGCGGACCTACGTCGCTACGCAGTGCCGTGCCGCGGTCATTGCGCGCAGACAGCTCTTGCGCCGGGCGCAGGGCGGGTGTACGTTCGGGGGCGTGAACGAGAGACGAGAACGTTGACACGCACGGCGGTCGAGATCGGCGCTGGTCTGCTTGTTCCAGGTCTCGCGTATGCCGGCTACGGGGCCGCGAATCGGGCGTATGGAGCGGAGAAGTGACGGATGAACCTGTTCCTCGCGGATGATCGGCGCCACTACCGCCGGTGGGTGAACGTTCTGCCCGCCCTGCTCATTCCGGGCGGCGCGCATTTCCTGTCCGGGAGGAAGATCGCGGGCATTGTCTGGCTCGTCGCTCTTCTCGGTCTTTCCGGGGTCATGATGGCCCTCCTGCTGACGCCGCAATCCTCGTACGGTATCGGCCGCTTCCACTGGCTCGACCTCGTCTGCCTGGCGGCGGCGCTCGGGCACATCGCGCATGCCTGCCGGCGGCCGATCCGCCGCATCGGGCTCAAGGGATGGGCCGGGTTCCTCGGCGCATTCGTCCTGATCTTCGTCGGCCCCGCTGTCGCGGTGCGGCACTTCTACCTCGAGTCGTTCTACATCCCGACGTCCGCGATGGCGCCGACCCTGATCGGGAAGGAGGCGGGCGGGGACCGCATCCTGGTCGACAAGCTCCGGTACGTCCGGGAGCCGCCGCAGCGGTGGGACGTCGTCGTGTTCGAGATCGACAAGACGCGGATCGACTGCCACCGCGCGGGGCTGACCCAGCAGGCGACGCCGCCGGAGATCACCGAGCGCCTCAACGGCACCATCAGTCACCCGGGCCGGGCCCGGTACGTCAACTACGTCAAGCGGCTGGTCGGCCGGCCGGGCGAGTCCATCCAGATCAAGAACGGCGACGTGTTCATCGACGGCCGGATATGCCGCAAGCCGGAAGCCGTGGAGCGGGCGCTGCTCGTGCCGGTCGACGGTGCCGGCGCGGAGCAGCCGGGCGGCGAGTCCGTCTTCGACCGCTGGGCGCCGACGAACGGCGAGGCCGTCCGGGCCGAGGGCGACGTGCTGCACCTGCGGGGCACGCGCGCCGCCGGGGGCGCCGAGGTCCGCTATCGCCATCCGATCGAAGACCGGGTGGACGCGGACCCGAGGACCACCCGGCGCCGGGAGCAGATGGGCGATTTCAACATCGTGGGCGATCTCGAGCTGCGGCTGCGATTCCGGCACGTCGCCGGCGCCGGGCGCCTGGTGGGCCGTCTCGAGGAAAACGGGTCGGTCTACGAGTTCGACCTTCCGCTGGGCGGGCGCGAAGACGGGGCGCGGCTGTACCGGAACGGCAGGGAGGTGGCGCAGGCCGAGCCGGTCCCGACGGCGGGCGCGTGCGAACTGAGGTTCTCGAACATCGACGCACGGGTCACCCTGTGGATGGACGGCAAGATCGTGGTCCGGTACGTGAACGACGCACCTGGCGAGGCCCGGCTCGAGGGCGTCGTGCGGGTGCCTGGTCACGCCGGGCAAAGCGGGGCCTCGTTCGGCGCTCACGGGTGCGACGTCGACGTCCACGCCGTCGGCCTGTGGCGCGACATCTACTACCCGGGCGACCGTGTGCGCCAGAAGTTCGCCGTCGGAGCGCCGTTCCGGCTGGGCCGCGACGAGTGGTTCGTCCTCGGGGACAACAGTCCGAACTCGTTCGACAGCCGCCACTGGGGCGTGGTGAAGAGCCCGCGCATCGTGGGCAAGGGGATCTACGTCTTCGCCCCGGCCGACCGGAAGAAGTGGATCGAGTAGCGGGGCGTGCTTCGGCCTGCCAGGGAGCGGGGAGCGCCCGCTGGGGATGGGGCGTGGCAGAAACGTCAGAAAATCGGCTCGGTTTTTTCTTGACAGCCGGGCGCGGGTTTGTATGATGTGCGGCAGTTAACGAATGTGAGCACAATCACAAGCTCCCATGCGAGAGATCCCCGAAGAAACGATCGGCCGGCTGTTCTGCTACCTGCGCCAGCTCCTGTGTCTGCAGCGAGAGGGCCGGACGACGGTCTCGTCTCAGGTTCTTGCCGATGCCTGCGGTGTGAAATCGTCGATGGTTCGGAAGGACTTCTCGTACTTCGGCGAGCTCGGCGTGCGCGGCGTGGGCTACAAGGTGGACGACCTGATCGCCGAGTTCCGCTCGATCCTGAAGCTGGACAAGGGGGTGAAGGCGGCGCTGGTGGGGGTCGGGAACATCGGCCGGGCGCTCCTGAAGTATCCCGGCTTCGAGCCGGAGGGATTCCAGATCGTGCGGGCGTTCGACGCGGATGCCCGGAAGGTGGGGCAGCACATCGACGGGGTGTGCGTGGAGAGCGCCGAGCGGATGGAGGAGCGGATCCGGGCGGACGGGATCAAGCTGGCGATTGTGGCGGTCCCGGTGTCGGAGGCGCCGGCCGTGGCGGCCCGGCTGACGACGGCGGGGGTGAAGGCGATCCTGTCGTTCGCCCCGTGCCCGCTGAAGATGCCTGATGACGTGAAGGTGAGCTGCGTGGACCTGGCGACCGAGATGGCGAAGTTGGTCTATTACCTGTGAGGGAGGCGGGATGGCAAGCGAGCACGCGACGGGTGAGGCCCGCCTGAGGAGCGGCCTCTACCTGTTTGCCGTTTCGTTCCTGGTCTGGCTCGCGTTGACGTCGAGTCTGCGGCTCGGTGAGCTGCTGGCCGGGCTGGGCCTGTGCCTGATCCTGTCCCTCTGGCTCAGCGGCCAGTACACCCGCCTGGGCCTCCCACCGTTGGGCGTGAAGCGGATCGCGTTTTTCATCGTCTATCTCCTCGCGCTGTTCCTCGAGATCGTGAAGGCCAACGTCGACGTGGCGTACCGGGTCCTTCACCCGAAGATGCCCATCCGGCCGGGGGTGGTGGTCATCCAGACGGGCCTTCGGTCGGACATTGCGAAGATGATCCTGGCGAACTCCATCACCCTGACGCCGGGGACGTTCACCCTCGACGTGATCGGTGACAAGCTGCTGATCCACTGGATCAACGTGAAGGCAGAGACCGTGGACGAGGCCACGGCCCTGATTGGCGAACGGTTCGAGAAATACCTGAGGGTCATTTTCGACTGATGGTTCCCGTGTACCTCGGCATCATCGGTGCGGGCATGTTCCTGTGCCTGGTGCGCATGGTCCTGGGGCCGAGCACGCCGGACCGGGCGGTGGCCGTGGACACGACGGCGACCGTGACCACCGCGCTGCTCGTCCTGCTCGGATTCGTCTTCGAGCGGTACGTCTACCTGGACGTGGCGCTGGTCTATGCCGTGCTGACGTTCATCGGCGCGGTGGCGATCGCCCGGTACCTGGAAAGGGGGCTGTGATGGCGGTGGTCGGCGCGGTCGTGACGACGATCGGCACGCTGTTCCTCTTCCTCGGCAGCCTGGGGGTGTTCCGCTTCCCCGACGTGTACAACCGGCTGCAGGCGGGGACGAAGTGCACGACGCTCGGCGCGTTCTTGACCATCGTGGG
>JAWODX010000282.1:0-8860 GCA_046483085.1 Planctomycetota bacterium | reverse complement strand
ACCACGACGACACGACGTACCGGGGCGTTGCGCATGGGCGCGCGGGAGCATCGGAGCGCAAGCGCATGGGACCACGGCCGCCAGATCGGCCCGGGGGACGTCCTGGGTCTCCTCGTCCGCCGACACGAGCGTGCAACTGATATCGTTCATCTCATTCTCCTGTGACAAGCTCGCGGCGGACCCTCAGCCCTCCGCCGGCCGCAACAGCGCCAGGCCCTGACGGCGCCGGATGTTTCTGCGTCGCGTCCCTGCCGCCCGCACGCTCCCATGCCCCCATGCTCCCATGCCCCTCTGCGCCCTTGTCAGCGTTCCGCGGGTGGCCGGATGATGCTGTGTCGCGGCTCGGGGTCGGAGTCGGGGAAGTCGGCGCGGTAATGCACGCCGCGGCTCTCTTCGCGCGCCAGCGCCGCCTTGGCGATCTGCCGGGCGAGGATGAGCATGTTCTGGATCCGCCAGCCGCGCGGGGTGTTGAACCCGCGTTCGAGGACGTAGCCGGACCAGAACGCGAGCCGTTCGAGCGCCCGGCCCAGGCCCTGCTCGTGCCGGACCATTCCCACGTTCCGCCACATGTTGCTCCGTACCGAGCTGCGCACGTCGTCGAGGTCGATGGCGCCGACCCCCGGCTTGCGCGGCTCGGCCTCGATCCTCGGCGGCCGTTCGGTGCTGCGCGTCCCGCCGCCGGCGGCCAGCTTGCCGGCGGCCGCGCCGGCCGACTTGCCCATGGCCAGCGCCTCGAGCAGCGAGTTGCTCCCCAGCCGGTTTGCCCCGTGCAGCCCGGTCCAGCCGACCTCCCCGCACGCGAACAGCCGGTCGACCGACGTGGCGCCGTTCAGGTCGGTTCGCACCCCGCCGATCATGTAGTGGGCGCTGGGGCAGACGGGGATGCGGTCCTCGTGGATGTTGATGTCGAACAGCGAGCAGAACTCCTTGATCTGTGGGAACCGTGCGGCGAGACGGGCGGCGTCCACGTGGGTCAGGTCCAGGTACACGTTCGTGTCGCCGGTCTGCTGCATCTCGGCGAGGATGGCCCGGCTGACCACGTCCCGCGGGGCGAGCTCCTTCATCGGGCTGTACTTCTCCATGAACCGCTCGCCGTACTTGTTGACCAGGACGCCGCCCTCGCCGCGGGCGGCCTCGGAGATGAGGACGCGGGCGGCTCCGGCCACGTAGAGGGTGGTGGGATGGAACTGGACGAACTCGAGGTCGCGGAGCTCGCAGCCGGCGCGGTAGGCCATGGCGAGTCCGTCGCCGGTCGCGATCCGCGGGTTCGTCGTCTCGCGGAACACCTGCCCGGCGCCGCCGGTGGCCAGGACGACCGCCTCCGCCCACACGAGGGTCAGCCCGCGGGCCTGCGACCAGGTGACCGCGCCCAGGCACTCGTTGTCCAGGCCCAGCAGGTCGATGACGTAGGTGTGTTCGAGGGTGCGGAGGTTCGGGCAGCGGCCGAGCCGCTCGATCAGGGTCTTCTCCACCTCGGCCCCGGTCGCGTCGCCGCGGGCGTGGACGACGCGCTCCCGGCTGTGGCCGCCCTCGCGGGTCAGGGCGAGCCGGTCGCCGTCGCGGTCGAACTCGGCGCCCCAGTCGGCGAGTTCGTGGATCCGCTCGGCCGCCTGGCCGACGATGAACCGGGCGGCCTCGGGCACGCCGAGCCCGCCGCCGACCTCGAGGGTGTCGGCGAGGTGCTGCTCGACCGAGTCGTCGGGGCCGACGGCGGCGGCGATCCCGCCCTGCGCCCAGTCGGTGTTGCTCGCCTTGAGCTCGTCCTTGGTGACGACGACGACGGGTGCGTATCGGCTGGCCTCGATGGCGGCGCGGAGCCCGGCGGCGCCGGACCCGATGACGAGGACGCTGGTGAACCGGTGCGGCACGGAGTCGCTGTCGAACGGGGCGAGGTAGCGGGGCGGTCGGAGCTCTCTCATGGGTCGAGTGACCGGCCGTTCAACAGAAGTCCTGGAGGACGAGTCGGGGCAGCTCGATGCCGCTGCCCGTCGTCTGGGCCTGGACGAGGGCGTGGGTGATGGCGTCGTCGAGTCCTTCGCCCGGCTGTTCGATGGTCTCGAGCGCTTCGCTCATGGGCATGGGCTGGCCGCTGCGGACGGGGTCGACGGCGAGGTGGTCGAACCGGTTGGCGACGCCGACGATGCGCGCGATGAGCGGGATGTCCTCGCCGGCGAGGCCCCACGGCCCGCCCAGCCCGTCGAGCCGCTCGTGGTGGTACTGGATGCCGGGGAGAACGGGGGCCAGGGCGGGCAGGTCGTCGAGCATCTTCGCCCCGAGGAACGGGTGGCAGTATTCCTCGGGCACGTTCTGGCTGATGGCCGAGCTGACGGCCAGCCGGGTGTTCTCCGAGATGGGGACCTTGCCGATGTCGTGGAGCAGGGCGGCGGCGTGGGCGTTGTTGCAGTCGTCGTTGGAGAGGCGGAGCTGCTCGGCGATGGCGGCGGCGTAGGCGGCGACCCGCTCGCCGTGCCCCCGGCGGTCGGGCGAGCGGAGGTCCATGGCCCCGGTGAGGGTCTTGACCAGGGCCATCATTTCGGTCTGGCTCTCGGCGTGGACGTCGATGTTTTCGAGGGCGATGCCGGTCTGGAAGGCGATGGCGGTGGCCAGTTCGAGGTCGCCGTCGGTGAACGGTTCGGCGCTGGCGTCCCGGCCCATGTAGAGCACGCCGTTGATGCGGTCGCGGGCGATGAGCGGGGCGCAGATGACGGAGCGGATCTCGCCGATGACGACGCTTTCGCTCTGGTCGAATCGGCTGTCGCTGGCGGCGTCGGCGGTGAGGATCGAGTGGCGCCGGCGCATGGCGCGGGTGACGATCGAGTGGCTGACCTCGCGGCGTTTGCCGCGGGCCGGGTCGCGCCAGGCCTTGGGTTCGAGGTTCCCGCTGACCTCGTTGCGGATGAAGATGTAGCAGTAGGTGGGCTTGACGGCGGTCATGGCCTGGTCGAGGACTTTCTCGGCGACTCCCTGGACGGTGTTTTCTCTGCCGACGACACGTGCGACCTCGTAGATGGCGAGCAGTCGCCCGGCGGTGGAGGCCTCGCGGCCTTCGCCGACGATCTGGGCGGCCTGGTCGCCCAGCTTGATCTCGACGGTGCTGGCGGTCTCCTTGTCGCGGACGAACTCGACGCCCTGGTCGGCGGGGGACTCGGCCTGGTATTCGAGGACGGCGGCGCCGAGGCGGATCCGGTCGCCGGGGTGGAGGGCGGTCTCTTCGCTGATGCGCTCGTCGTTGACGAACGTGCCGTTTCGGCTGTCGAGGTCGCGGATGAGGAACATGCCGCCGAGCTCGAACACCTCGGCGTGTTTTCGGCTGACGGCGGTGTCGAGCACCTGGACGTCCCCCTTGCGGCCGACGGTCTGCGGCTCGCCGGTCAGCTCGAAGCTGCGGCCCTCAGCGGGCCCCGTCTTAATGGTCAGAACGGGCATCGGCAGGGTCCCTTCAGAACAGGAGGAAGCAAGGGGTCATCCCTTGGTCAGTTCGCGGAACCGGCGGAGCAGGTCGAGGGTGACCTCGCCCGGCTCGCCGTCGCCGATGGCCCGGCCGTCGATGTTGACGACGGGGATGACCTCGGCGGCGGTCCCGGTGAGAAAGCATTCGTCGGCGCTGTACAGGTCGAACCGGGTGAGCGGGGTCTCGCGGGCGTCCATCCCCGCCTGGCGGGCGATGTCGAGCACGACGCCGCGGGTGATGCCGAGCAGGATGCCGGCCTCGGGCGGCGGGGTCTTGATCGCGCTGTCCACCACGATGAAGATGTTGTCGCCGGTGCACTCGGCGACCTCGCCCTTGGCGTTGAGCATGATGGCCTCGATGCACCCGGCCCGGATCGCCTCCAGCTTGGCGAGGATGTTTTTCAGGTAGTTGCAGGACTTGATGCGCGGCTCCATGACGTTGCTTCGGATCTGCTGGGTGGCGGCCGTGACGACCTCGAGCCCCTTCTCGTAGAACTCGTCGGGGTAGAGCTCGATGCTGGCGGTGATGATGAAGACGGTGGGCCGGGGGCACTTGCGCGGGTCGAGCCCCAGGTCGCCCTTCCCGCGGGTGACGACCGCCCGGATGTAGGCGTCGGAGAGGTCGTTGGCGGCCATGGTGTCGTACATCGCCCGGCTGAACTCCTCCTTGGTGAGCGGGATCTCGATCATGCAGGCCCGGGCCGAGTCGTACAGCCGGTCCACGTGCTCCTGCTCCTTGAAGATCTTTCCGTTGTAGGCGCGGATGCCCTCGAACACGCCGTCGCCGTACAGCAGGCAGTGGTCGAAGACCGAGATCTTCGCGTCCTCTTCGTCGACCAGTTCGCCGTCGATGTAGATGGTCAAGCTCATCCGGGGCCCTCCTCAGCGGGGGTTCTTCGAGATCGACGAGATCTTCCCCTCGTGCATCTGTGCGATCCGATCACATCGAGAGGCCAGCTTCTCGTCGTGGGTCACCACGACAATGGTTGTACCCGTTTTCCGGTTCAATGTCCACAACAGATTGTGGATCTGTTCGCTGGTCCGCTCGTCCAGGTTGCCCGTCGGCTCGTCGCAGAAGACGATCCTCGGCTCGTTGATCAGCGCCCGGGCGATGGCCACGCGCTGCTGTTCGCCGCCCGAGAGTTCCGCCGGCTTGTGCGTCCGTCGCTCCGAGAGCCCCACGTCGTCGAGCAGCTCCTCCGCCCGGGCAAGGATCGGGCCGCGGCGCCGCGGCCAGCCCAGCCACGTGCTCCGCACCATCGCCGGCAGCATCACGTTCTCGAACGCATCGAGGTCGGGCAGCAGGTGGTAGAACTGGAAGACGAACCCGAACTCGGTGTTTCGCAGGCGCGCCCGGTGGGCCTCGGACGCGCGCCCGAGCTCGACGCCGTCATATAGTACCGACCCGCTCGTGGGCGTGTCAAGCAATCCGAGGATGTGCAGCAGGGTGCTCTTGCCCACGCCGGACGGCCCGATCACCGCCAGCACCTCGCCCTGCTCGACCGCCAGGTCGAGCCCCTGGAGCACGACGAGCCGGCCGCCCGCCTCGCGGTAGCTCTTCACGATCTCGTCGGCGACCAGGAGGTCACTCATAGCGCAGCGCCTCCACGGGGTCCAGCCGCGCCGCCTTGATCGCCGGCCACAGCGCCGCCGCCAGGCTCACCGCCGCCGCGATCAGCGCCATCGTCACGAACGTCGCCGGATCCTCCTGGTGCGGGAGCCGGTCCAGGTAGTAAATATCCGGCGGAAACACCTTCCAGTGGAACACCCGGTAGATCCACTCCTCGATCACGTTCAGGTTCACCGAGACCGTCCAGCCGCTCGCCAGGCCCAGCGCCCCGCCGATCAGCCCGATCAACAGGCCGTTCAGCAGGAACACCCGCACGATCCCGGCCCGCGTCGCGCCCAGCGAGACCAGGATCCCGATGTCCCGCGTCTTCTCCCGCACCATCAGCCACAGGATCGCCAGGATGCTGAACCCGGCGATCACCACCATCAGCGACATGATGATCACCTGGATGTACCGCTCGATGCGGACCGCCTTGAGGAAGTTCGCCTGTTTCTCCCGCCACGTGGTGACGCGCACCGGCCGGTAATCCTCGAACCGGACGCCGCGGATCTCCACCGCCGGCCCGCGCACCTCGAAGACCACCCGCTCCGTCTGCGCCGGGTGCAGCAGGTCCAGGTGGTCGTCTGTCTCCAGGTTCGCCAGCACGGCGACGAGTTCGACGGTCTGTCCCGGGCCGATGGCCAGCCAGGCCGACGGCTCCTGCGGCCGGCCGCGCCCCAGCCCGCTCCGACGCCGATGCAGCAGCATCAGCTCCGGGACGGGCACGTCGGTCATCACCCCCGGCGCCTGGCGCAGCTCGTAGTCGAACGCACGGTACGGCACCCGCTCGACCCCCTCCGGTCCCTCCCGCGCCCCGATGACGCTGACGCGGATCATCGGGGCGGAGCCCCCCTCGGTCGTCCGGACGGTGAACGCGAGAGCGGTGGGCCGGTCGGCCCGACGGAACACCTCGCCGGCGTGGGGGATCTCGAGCCGGGTGTATTCGACGTCCTCCGAGCCCAGCCGCAGCCACCGCTCCTCGTCGCCCACGATCACCGGCTCGCCCGTCGACAGCTCGATCCGGTCCAGCGTCTCCGGCCGGCCCGGATCGACCAGCTCCGCCGGGGCACGGATGGCTCGCTCGACCGCCCGCCTCGTCTCCGCCATCTGCTTCCGGTCTTCCAGCCGAACGCTGATCGAGGTGACCCGGTTCGGCAGGCCGAGCAGGTCCTGCGCGTCTTCCAGCTTCACGTAGACGAGCTGGCTGTCGTAGGTGTAATGCCGGGTCCGGAACCCGCCGGCCACGCGGAACTTCTGGGTCTGGACGTCCATGATCGTCGTGGCGGACGTAATCGTGATGACGTCCCCGCGCTGGACGCCGAGCTGCATGGCCAGCTCGATGCCGATGAGCACGCCGGGCAGGTCGCCGGGCCCGCCAAACAGGGGGTCCCCTTCCGGCTTGACGAGTCCCTGGGCGAATCGGTGGCGGACCTCTTCGTGGCGGGAGTCGGCCGGCGGCTTGTCCGCCTCCTCCCTCAGGTTCTCCAGGGACTGGGTGATCTCGCTCGTCTCGCCCTCGCGGGCCGGGTCGATCCCCCGGAGCTGGCCGTAGGCGGTCTTGTCGTTCGCGCGGATGAGGACGACGGGCGACTCGGCCAGCGGGGCGCAGGCGGCCACGTTCGGCACCCGCCGGATCCGTTCCGTCAGCGAGTCGTAGTCGTCGATCCCGATCAGGCGGTCGCTCTCCACGATCACGTGGGACATGATCCCCCGGATCCGCGCCTCGATGTCCCGGGCGAACCCGTCCATCACCGAGGAGACAATAATCAGCGCCGCCACGCCCAGCGTCACCGCGACGACCGCGATGATGTTGACCATGCGCGACCGGAAGTACCGCTGGCTGATGAGGACCTGGTATTTTTTCATCATACGGGACTATACCGAATCGGGCGCAGCAGGTAAAGGCGACTTGTTCCTCGAACACACGCCGAATTCAATCATCGCTACTGAGCACAACGAACGGGTGGGCACAAATGAAAGTGGATTGTCAGAAATGCCATCCTTCGGCTGCGAATAGATCTGTCAAGCCAATGCAGGGGACGCCGAAATGCGCGCACACATCCGGTATCTTGGGGCGGCTTGCGCTTCCTGTCGCCTTTTCCCCCGTCACTACAGACGTACCGGTAACCAGGCCTGTGGCCACCACAAAAGGGTCAGCGAAGGACTTCCCGGGCCTACTGTCAACTTGGGTCGGGAATTGCTCGAGGATTTGCTGAGTGGTCTCCTGGACACCCTGGGTTAGAGGGAGGAACATGTCCTGATGCTTCTTGGCCCAGAGATACAACGAATCCTCTTTCCGTTCAATCTCGCGCATGACCTCCTCCGACGAAACCAACGCGCCGTCCGCGACGAGCGCATCCAACCTGTCCCAAACTCCGGAGAATATGTCAGGAGGGTACCACCGCACCCAGGCGTCCATAAGCGAGCTGGTGTCGATGCAATACTTCACCTGTCGCTTCCCGTGAGGACGTTTGGGCCTGCGAGCCGCTCCTCAATCGCCGGCAGATGCTTGAGGCGAACACCGATGACCTCCGCAAGGTCACTGGACGTCATGGCTTCTCGGTAGTAGGCTTCAAGGATGATGCGCAAGAACGGCCGGCCAAGTCCCCGGACCACTCTCTGGGGCCACGTGAGGAATCCGCCTGCCCGTTTCTCCGCGCCCGCCTCGGCAAGGTCTTGCCGCTTGAGCCGATAGAACCGTCTGTTCGTCTTCCCCACGATCAGGAGGCGGCGCAAGACAACTTGGCGGCTTACGTGGTACAGATCGGCCAGGTGCGCCAACTGCTCATCTGTCCAGGTGCTGCCCTTCCCGGCGCGCCGAACCAGAGGGTGGGCCAACAGGCTGCCCGCTGGCACCAAGGTAGCGCCAGCCGAGTAATTGCAGAAGACCTCTACGGTCCGCTCTTCGAATTGGCCTCGCTCATGCTCTCTGAAGTTGCAGGCCCCCTCTCGGTCCAGCAGCAAGTGGGTAAACTCGTGAAGCAGCGAAAACACTCTTCCAGTGGGTGAATCGGCCCCGTTGACCGCGATAATCGGGAAAACCGTTTGGTTAATGGAAAAGGCCCGGACCTCCTGTACATCGACACTGCTGAAGTGGAAGACGAGAACGCCCTGTTCTTCAATGGCTTCCTTCCATGCATTGAGAGCGTCGTAGTTGGTGTTCCACAATTTTTGAGTTTGAAGAGATAGTCCCAGCATCCGACGAATCTTCCGGGCGACCGAGTCGGCTTCGGCATTCAGCGAGACCGAGCCAATGAAGCGCCGGGGATCCTCAGGTATTTCGTCCGCAAATTGAGTCGCCACATCGCGGCGATATTCTGCCTCCCGAACGGCGGCGATGAACTCAGGGGATAGCGGCTTAGGTGGTGCGCCGGGAACTTGTCGATAGTCGTGGGGAACGTGGAAATCTCTGGGAGGTTCCGGGAGAAAAAACGTAGCGAGAGGACGCCTATAGAGGCGTGCTGCCTTCCGCAGTTGGTTGACAGTGAGAAGCGCTTCTCCCGCCTCGCACTTCAAGAGCCGTTCGCTCTTGACTCGAATCTTCTTTGCGGCGGTGTCCGGGTCCAGGTTCATGGACTCCCGCGCCCATCGCAGCAACTCCCCCTTGACACGAGCTCGTCTTATCTTGGACACGGCTAGCCTAACTCGATCGCCAGACACACAGATCTTCGACTATATCGCCACAAATCCCATTCTAGACCATTCATATCTCTCCAAACAAGGGGTAAGGAGCTCACCCTGCGCCCTGCCGACGGGTACTACCCGGGTCTCATCAGCGGGAAGAGGATGACGTCCCGGAGC
>JAWODX010000167.1:0-2651 GCA_046483085.1 Planctomycetota bacterium | reverse complement strand
GTCGGCAACCCGAACTGCGGCAAGACCACCCTCTTCAACGGCCTGACCGGCGCCCGGCAGCGCGTCGGCAACTGGCCCGGCGTGACCGTCGAGCGGAAGACCGGCGAGTACACGTTCGACGCCGACCGGTTCCAGGTCGTCGACCTGCCCGGCACGTACGCCCTGTCGGCCCACTCGCAGGACGAGCGGATCGCCCGCGAGTACGTCCTCTCCGGCGAACCGGACGTCATCGTCAACATCGTCGACGGCAGCAACCTCGAGCGGAACCTCTATCTCACCATGCAGCTCATCGAGGCCCGCGTCCCGCTCGTCGCCGCGCTCAATATGATGGACGTGGTCCGGAGCACCCGGATCGTGATCGACGTGCCCCGCCTCGCCGAGCAGCTCGGCTGCCCGGTCGTGCCCATCGTGGCCCGGACCGGCGAGGGGGTCGACGAGCTGCGGCGGGCCGTCGCCCGCCAGGCGCGCGAGCCGCGCGTCTCGCCGACGCACATCGGGTACCCCGGCGAAGTCGAGGCGGGTATCGCCGCGATCACCGACGCCGTGCGCGACCGGGCGGAGGAGGCGGGCGTCGACGCCCGGTGGCTGGCCGTCAAGCTGCTCGAGGACGACGCCTGGGCGCGGGAGCTGGCCGGCGACCTGGCCGCCGAACCGCTCCGCAGGGCGAAGCATCGCATCGAGGTCGACATCGGCGACGAGAGCGACATCGCGGTCGCCGACGGCCGCTACGGGTTCATCAACGGCCTCACCCACCGGGTCATCTCGCGGCGCGGCCAGGTGCGGCGGAGGCTGACCCACGCTATCGACAAGGTGGCGCTCAACCGGTACCTCGCCGTGCCGGTGTTCGTCCTCATGATGTATCTGACGTTTCTGATCACCATCACGTTCGGCGGCTGCTTCATCGACTTCTTCGACCAGTTGTTCGGGGCGGTCTTCGTGGACGGCACGCGGCACGTCCTCGATTCCGTCGGCGCCCCGGCGTGGCTCATCGTGTTCCTGGCCGAGGGGCTGGGCGGCGGGATCCAGCTCATCGCCGCGCTCGTCCCGCCCATCGGCCTGATGTTCTTCTGCCTCGCCGTGCTCGAGGACTCGGGCTACATGGCCCGGGCGGCGTTCGTGATGGACCGGCTGATGCGGATGATCGGCCTGCCCGGCAAGGCGTTCGTCCCCATGCTGATCGGCATCGGCTGCAACGTGCCCGCCATCATGGCCACGCGGACGCTGCCGCGCGAGCGCGACCGGCTGATGACCATCGCCATGAACCCGCTGATGTCGTGCGGGGCGCGGCTCCCCGTCTACGTGCTCTTCGGCATCGCCTTCTTCCCCCGGTCCCGCGGCCTGCTCGTGTTCAGCCTGTACGCGGTGGGCATCCTGCTGGCCATCGTCACCGGGCTCGTGCTCAAGAGTTCGATCCTGAAGAAGCAGGTCCCCCAGTTCGTGATGGAGCTGCCGCCGTACCACGTCCCGGCGCTCAAGGGCCTGGTCATCCACACCTGGCACCGGTTCAAGGGGTTCGCGATCCGCGCCGGCAAGGTCATCCTCCTCGCGGTCATGGTGATCAGCTTCCTCAACTCGCTGGGGACGGACGGGACGTTCGGCCACGAGGACAGCGGCGAGTCGATCCTGGCGACGATCGGCCGGGCCATCACCCCGGTCTTCCGCCCGATGGGCATCCGGGACGAGAACTGGCCGGCGACCGTCGGCCTGTTCAGCGGCGTGTTCGCGAAGGAGGCCGTCGTCGGTACGCTCAACTCGCTCTACGGGCGGGCCGGGGACGGCGAGGAGCGGCCGTTCGACCTCGCTGGTCAGGTGCGCGGCGCGTTCGCCACGATCCCCGCCAACCTGCGCGACACGTTCGGCGGCGGGCTCGTCGGCACGATCTTCGGGCTGGGCGTGACGACCGAGGCGGCCGCGGAACCGGAGGTCCGGGGCGACACGTACGTCGCCATGAAGCGCCAGTTCGACGGCCGCGTCGGCGCGTACGCCTACCTGTTGTTCATCCTCATCTACGTGCCCTGCGTGGCGGCGATCGCGGCCATCTACCGCGAGACGAATCTGCGGTGGACGGCGTTCGTGGTCGGGTACCTCACCCTGCTGGCGTGGGTCGTGTCGGTCGGCTTCTACCAGGCGGCGACGTTCGGCCGGCATCCCGGTTCGTCGGCGGCGTGGCTGGCCGGGCTGCTCGCCGCGTTCGTCCTCTACGTGCTGGTGCTCCGCGCGATCGCAGCGCGGCGCGAGGCGGAGGCGGGCTGAGATGCTGAGCGAGATCCGGCACTACATGAGCGAGCAGGGGACGGTGAGCCTGTACGACCTCGCCCTGCACCTCGGCGCCCAGCCGGACGCCGTCCGGGGCATGCTGCGGCAGTGGACCGATCGCGGCCGCGTCCGAAAGGTCCCGATGCCCGATTGCTGCCGCGGCTGCCCGACCCCGTGCGATCCGCTCCGGCTCGAACTCTACGAGTGGGTCCCGGCCGATGAGTAGTCAGTCCCTCGGGCCTGCGCCCTCCATGTTGGCCGTGCCGTGCGTGCTTCCTGGCGGCCGTTGCAACGGCCGGCGGGTCTGGTAGAATCGCCGGCTCGCCATCGCAGGAGAGGACGTGATGTTCCTTGCCGACGTGACCGCCGCGGATCCGCAGGCCGGGATGTGGGCG
>JAWODX010000538.1:0-2860 GCA_046483085.1 Planctomycetota bacterium | reverse complement strand
ACCGGTCTGCCGCAACTGGCAGGAAGCGGCGTGGACGAACTTACGCAGTTCAAGCATATCGAGCGGCCCAAGGAATGGAACCTTCCGGCGCTCAAGGCCCTGTTCGAACTGCTCGGTCTCACCCCCGTCGCATTGATCCGCGTACCGGCCGGCTCCGCAAAATTGATCTGCCCCTGAACAGCGAGGACATGGCGTTCGACCGGGACGGGCATATCTACTTGCGGACACACAACCTCATCCTGCGCTATCGGCCCGACACGTGGCGTGAAGTGCCCTTCGATTACGGAGAAGAACGCCGGCGCGAAGGGTATTCCGACGGCGGCGGCGACCGCACCACCGCCGCTATCAGCGGCGCCGTTTTCCCGGGCAACCGCGGCTGGCACCAGGGCGGCATGCACGTGAACGCCCGCGGCGACATCGTCGTAGGGGCGTTGTACGAGGTCGATCCGGGTTCCCGGCTGGACAATGCCCAGGTCCACGCGACCGAGAAATTCGAACCCCGCATGTACCCCGGCCGACGCTACGATCCCGGCGGGCGGTTCGGGGGGATTCTGGTCCACGTCCTCGACCGGCACGGCCAGATGCTCCACGCCGACGCCGTGCCCGGTCTGATCCACGCGCTGAACGGCGTGGCGCTCGACGCCGACCGGCGCGTCTATCTGCTGGCGCACCGGACGCGGGCCTACGACGGCAAGGCGGGGTGGAATCCCCTGTCGGGCACACTCATCAGGTTGACACCGGGGCAGAACCGCATCCTGTCTGCTTTCGGGGCGCCGGTGTCGCTGGACGCGCCGCCGGACCGGCCGCCCGACCTCCGGTTCGGTCGCAACCGCGGCCGGACCTGGGTGGAGGGAGCGCACTGGTTCTACGGCGGCGGCGGATGGGGCGGGCACAATTCACCGGGAACCTCGTTATGTTCCTGCCACAACTCGCGCTTCACGCTCGACGATTTTGCCCGGAGCTTCACCCCGGAAGTCGCCCGCTACAACGTCGGCGTCGTCGACAGCGCCGGCAACCTCATCCTGCGGGTGGGGCAGTACGGCAACGTGGACGACGGGATGCCCCTGGTCAAGAAAGGCGGCCCGCCGAACCCGCGGTCCATCGGCGGCGACGAGGTCGCCCTGTTCCATCCCGCGTACGTCGCGACCCATACCGACCGCCGCCTCTTCATCGCCGACGCGGGCAACGCCCGCATCGTCAGCGTCAAGCTCGGCTACCACGCGACCGAGAGCGTGGCGCTGAAAGACGCGGCGGAAGGCAAAGGCCCGGATACTCGGGAGAAGCCGCAATGAACAGGAACCATTCGCTGTCGGCCATCGCAACCGCGCTTGGCTTCGTCCTGTCGGCCGGCCTGGCGGCGGGCCAGACGCCGCTGCACACCAGGGTCTCGGTCGATTACCGCAACCTTGCCGCTGCCGAGGCGCTCAAGGACCTGGGCGCCAAAGCCGGCGTCCGGTTTGTGGGCCAAGCGGCGCTGTTCAAGGGTCTCGACCACGTAACGCTGAAGGCCGACGGCCAGGAGGCCGGGCGAGTGGCCATGCGGATTCTTTACCCGCGCGGACTGGAAATGAAAGGCTTCGAGGGTCGCCAGGTGACCGTCGCCAAGGCCGCCCCGTTCCGTGAATTCAAGCCGAAACGCGAGGAGGTCTTCGAATTCGCGCGCAAGCCTGTTGTGACGCGCAGGGGCGACACGGTGACCATCGCTTTCCAGACGGAGGGCTGGTGCGACGTGACCGTCGCCATCGAAGATGACCGGGGCAGCATCGTCCGGCATCTGGCCAGCGGGGTGCTCGGGCCCAACGCCCCGGAACCGTTCCTCTGGAACTCGAAGGCCCAGACGCTGGTCTGGGACGGCAAGGACGACGCCGGGGTTTACGTGGACGACAAGGACCGCTGCGTCGTCCGGGTGTCCCTCGGGCTGAAGCCACGCTTCGAGCGGACCCTGTTCTGGCATCCGGGCAAGCCCAGCGCCCAAGGCGGCTACTCGGCTTTCAGAGGCCAACGGCTCGCCCTCACCGCCGTCCCGGAGGGCGTATTGGTCTTCGACAGCGGCCAGGGCGTTGACCATCTACGCCTCTTCGATCGCGACGGCAACTACCTGCGAACAATCTACCCGTTTCCGAATGCCACGATAGTGGAAGTCGAGGGGCTAATCTATCATCAGTTCCCCGACGGACCGAATCTTCCCATCAAGCCGAACTGGCTGCAATCGACATTTCTCCAGAGCGACACGAACTGCGTACGCCTCACCTACCAGGACGGCCAGTATCGCGGATATCAGAGCAAAGATATTGCAACCGGCGGGATAACCGGGGCGGCGGGCAACACCCTGGCGACCGCGGCCGGGAAGATCGCTCTCGTCGGACGCCGCTTCAGCCGGCTGGCGACAGACGGCACCAGCGGCGGCCTGAACCTCCACGGCCCCGAGGTGACACACCGGCCAGAACGCCCTCTCACGCGGGACCCCCGGCGCGGCCGGGGAACGCTTACGTTCATCCGCCCCCAACGAGCAGCACTGAGCCCGGACGCAAAATATCGCCATTATAGATGGTGGAAGATTCGTTGCTCAGGGAACATTAGATGAACTTCTTTCACTCACTGGTTCAGAGACTCTAGAGGACGTATTTGTTGAAGTGATCCATAATGAACGGAAAGGTAATTGAATTATTTTCCTGGGAAATAGTCAAATCATACAGGTCTACTTTAGACAGGTTCAAAAACCATCCGATAATGACCGCTTGGTTTCTAATACTATTAATCGGTGGATTTTGGATGGTTCTTAATCTCATCGAGTTTGCAGCAGGATTAGAAGATCCATTTATAGAACCTTCTAGAGGGGATGTACTGTTCGGCCTTTTCT
>JAWODX010000533.1:0-3784 GCA_046483085.1 Planctomycetota bacterium | reverse complement strand
CTCGGCGGCGGCCCCAACCGCATCGGTCAGGGCATCGAATTCGACTACTGCTGCGTTCACGCATCCTTCGCGCTCCAGCAGGTCGGGTTCGAAACCATCATGGTCAACAGCAACCCCGAAACTGTCAGCACCGACTATGACACCAGCGCGAGCTGACGAAGCCCGGGCAGACGCTGCCCCGGTTCGCAGGCTTCGTCTACGATGGCAAGCGGGACCGGATGCTGTTCGGCTATCCCGGCGGCCGGCAGGAGCCGGGCGACGGGACCCTGACGGCGTTCCGCTTCGAGGGCCGCCGTCTGCACAAGCTCTCCCCCGCGAACGCGGCGTTGGGCAGAATGACCTTCGTCCGAGAGCTGGTCTACGTGGTGAACACGAACCGCTGGGCGGTGTGGGCGCTGCGGCTCGATCCGGAAAAGGTCCGGGTGCTCGAGGAAGCGCCGCGAAGGACCGCGCAGGACCGGATCGGGGGCCGGGCGCCCGGCGAACGTCTCGCAGGGCACGTCCGACTATGAAAACGCGAGGGACGGGCATGCGGATTCTGGGAGCCGTGATGGTGGCGTTGTGTGTCCCGGTGGCGGCCGGCGGTGCGGAGGGGCCGCGCGCCCGGCCGGCGATATCGGCGTTCGTTCTCCCGCACCGGTCCGACACGCTGACGTTCCGGGTGACGAAGCTCGCCGCGCGCGGCGACGCGGCCGGCTACCGGATCACGCAGACGCCGATCCCGCCGGCGCCCTCCGCCGACGGCTGGAACGCCGAGCCGCCCGCGTCCATCACGGAGAAGGAGCCGGGCGTCTACGATTACTACGCCTGGGTCAAGGACGCCGCCGGAAATGTCTCGCTCTACGCCGAGCAGACCGTTGACGTGGCGACCACCCGCATCACCGTGGGGCCGAAGAAGCGGGACTTCACCAACTTCGTCGACGCGATCTACGCCATCGAGAAGAAGGGGAACCCGAAGGGCGTCGTCATCGAGGCCGACGCCGGCGAGTACGCCTCGTGGCGGCCACAGAACGAATACAGGGGCAAGGGCAGCTTTCTGAAGAACATCATCAAGATCCGCGCCGACAACCTGACCATTCGCGGGGTGGGCGGCCGGGCTCACCTGGCCTACAAGTGCCGCGGGCCGGACACGAAGCGCCGGTGGACCGTCCCGCCGCGCGGGACCCAGCACGGCTCCGTCATCGTCCAGGCCGCGCGCAACCTTCGGCTCGAGAACGTCGAGGTGTCCGGCGGATGCGAGGCCACGAGCTGCAACGGCGCCGGCCTGTGGATCGAACCCGGCGGCGTCGGCACGGTCGTCAGGAACTGCTACTTCCACCACAACGACAACGGGATCCTCAGCTCGCGGATCCCGGGCGCGCGTGTGGTCGTCCTGAACAGCGAGTTCTACCGGAACGGCTCGCCGGTGCTCGCCGGCGGCCAGAACCATAACCTCTACATCGGCGAGGTCGACGAGCTGGTCTTCCTCTTCAACTACTCGCACGCGTCACTCCGGGGCCAGCTCCTCAAGTCGCGGGCCGGCCGGAACTACGTCCTCTACAACCGGCTGACCGACGAGAGCCGGAGCAACTACCCCATCGACCTGCCCTACGGCGGCGAGTCCTACGTCATCGGAAACCTCGTCCACAAGAGCAAGACCGCCTGCAACGACACGTTCATCAACTACGGCCGCGAGATGGTGATGGACATCGTCTACAAGAACGGCGGGCCCGAGCCGCTGAGGGACCGGATGACCGTCACCAACAAACGCACGGGGAAGACGTACCGGCTCCGCTACAACTTCAACTACGGAGCCCGGGGCACGTGGAAGAACCGCGACCGCGCCAACCACTGCAACTTCTCGATCAAGGAGTCCGACGGGCCGGACTTCAAGCCGGGCGATCGGCTGAGCTACGGGGAGGCGAGCTCCATCGAGGTGGTGAAGGCCGCCTGGAAATGGTCCAGCCCCAGGCGCGAGCTCTACGTCTGCAACAACACCTTCGTCAACGAACACGCCCGCGGCTATGGGCAGTACCTCGCGCGCGCGCACACCGACACCCGGGTCGCCGCCGCCCGGAACAATCTCATCATCGATCTGCATCCCCGTCACGACCGGTTCGGCCTGAGGATCGACGCGTCGAAGCGAATCGACGAGAAGCCGGTCGACGAGACGAACAACTGCTGGCTGGCCGAGGACCCCGGGCTGCGCGACATCGGGAAGCACGACTACTCCCTCCGGAAACGAGTCGCCCGCGTGGTCGACAAGGGAGCGGCCCCGGGCCGGGCCAACGGGATGGACCTTGCCCCGCGCTACGAGTACGTGCATCCGTGCTCCGGCCGGCACCGGCCCGACGACGGCGCGCTCGACATCGGCGCCTACGAGTTTCGCCCGCCGCCCCCGTGAGGCGCGCACACCCCGCGCAATCGTCTACCGCTCCCTCATCGTGGTCGGGTTCGTGCTGCTCGTCTCCCGGAGGTCCCCCATCGCGGCGTGGGGCTCCTGGGCGGCGGTCCCGCGAGCGGTTCATCTCTGGCTCGACGACCGTTGACAGGGCGCGGATGCGCCGGGAGGATGTCGACGCCGACGGGGCCGGGCGCCCGATGCGGCACGTGGGAGAATGGCGCCCGCACGTCCCCCGCCTCAATCCTTGAGCTTGTAGATCACGAGGTTGTCGTAGCGGATCATCTCGCTGCGCTTCATCTGGCGCAGGCCGAGGTAGCCCGCGCCGTGCATCGGCCCCCAGACGTCGGGATCGTCGTTCAGCGTGATGAGCCGCTGCCCGTCGACCGAGACGTCGATGCGCGGGCCGCGCCGGGCCACCGCCACGCGCCAAGGCCCCTTCTTCCCCGCCCGGAGCTGCTCGCCGATGATGTCCCGGCACATCCCCAGCATGTACAGCCCCGGGTTCTTGCGGGCGTTGGCCGAGCCGCGCGTCCCCGCGTAGTACGAGCAGTGGTAGCCGCGAATGTCGCCGCGAACGTACTGGTGGAACTGGCCCGTCCGCTTCTTGAGCTTCGGATCGAAGAGGTCGACGCCGCCCTGCCCGTTCGCCGAGACGAACACGATGGCAAGGCCCTCGAGCTGCGACGGCTGGATGTCCCACGCCGCGACGAAATCGCGCGGGCACTTCTTCTTCAGCCAGAACGTGACGTGGTCGCTGTTGCGGACCACGAGCCGCCCGTCCTCCACGGTCATCTTGCCCGGACCTTCGAGCTGCCAGTCGGCCGCCCGGAGCGGCCCGTCGAACGTCTTCCGGCAGATCACCTCGCCGCCGAGCGCCTCGGCGTCGAACCGCTCGGTGAACAACTGCAGCCCTTCGCCGTGGTTCTCGGGGATCGTCCAGCCGTCGATCGCCTTCAGCTCCGCGAGCACCTCGTCGGCGCTCTTCTGCCCGGCCGTCCAGCGGATCGGCCCGACCGCGATGACGGCGGGCTCGGCGCCCTCCCGCTCGAGCCGGCCCGAGAGCTCGACGCGGGTGGTCTTGTCGGCGAACCGGAACGGCCGCTCCCACCACGGCAGCGGCTGCGTCACCCCGTAGAGCATCCCGCGCCAGGCGTTCTTGACCCGCGCGTTGTAGCTAACCGCGAAGTGGTACCACTGGCCGGCGCGCAGATGGGTGAACGAGGAGCCGAACTTCCCGCGATACTTCTTGTTCCGGAGCAGCTCGCCCGCGCGCAGCCCGATCCCGACCGCGCCCCGGCCCTCGGACACCCGCAGCGTCAGGTCCGCGCACTGGAAGAGCGCGGCCGAGCCCGCCTTCCCTTTCCGCGCCAGGCGCAGCTCGCGCGAGGGCTTCAGCCAGAT
>JAWODX010000368.1:0-2760 GCA_046483085.1 Planctomycetota bacterium | reverse complement strand
GGGGTGGACATTCCTGTCCGCCGCTTGGCAGGCAAGAATGCCTGCCCCACCGACTATTGAGATAGTCTCTTGGTCACGTTTCCGCTGGACCGACTGAGCGGCGCGTGGGTTACCCATCCCCCAGTGCCTGTCGCCCCTCCCCCGAAGGGCCGTCAGCCGTCCGAATTCGCTCCATTGGTCCGGGGAACTTCGGAGTCGTCTGGGATTTGCGGTTTGGGGACTGGCGGTTCCGACATTCCCGGCCGGGAACGCCGGCGGTGGCTGGGGGAGGAGGATTCGAACCTCCACTACCTGATCCAGAGTCAGGCGTGCTACCGTTGCACTATCCCCCACCGGAGAGGCCGATTATAGGCGAGCCGCCCGCAAAGCGCAAGCCCAAGACCGCCACGGCGGCCTGCGCGTTTAGCCTTGGCGACACCCCGCGACACTCGCCGACCGAGCGAGCGGGGCAAGCGGACGTGTCGCGGCCATCCCGGCCGCGGCGGGGAAGCATCGAGAGTGCGAGGGCGAGACGCCCTCGCGACACCCGGGCATCTTGCCGCCCCCCCCGGCTACCACCCACAGGCCGGCAGACGTCTCCGCTTCGCCCTCGCGAAATCGCGGTACGGCCACCACCCGAGCGAGTACAACAAGCGCCGACAGACCTGCGCCATTTCCCGCCCCCGCCAAACAGCTACATGGCGGCCACGGAATGATCGCAGGCGTATTTCCACTTCACCGGCCTGTCGATGTGCCGAGACTGTCCCCGAAGCCGGCGATGGGTCCGGCTGCACAATCGCTCAGGGAGGCGACATGATCGGCACGAAAGAACGACGACAGTGGAAGCGGCGTTCGCTCGACGCCACCGTCCTCTACCGACTCGCCGGCGAGGGCGGCGCATTCCAGACCGGGCAGATGCGCGACCTCTCCGAGGGCGGCGTGTCCTTCGACACCGACGAGCCGCCCGCCGAGGGCACCCTCGTCGACATGTTCTTCAAGGAGCACGCCAACGACGCCGACCGGCGGGTGCGCGGGCGCGTGATCTGGCGCCGCGTCGGGCCCGGCCTCAGCGCCGTCGGCGTCAGCTTCGAAGAGTAATCCCCTCGCTCATCAGAGAGAACGCACCCATCCCGGCGAGAAGGGTCTGCCTTTGCCGGGCCGGCTCTCTCCTTGTCAACGCAAGCCCCAGCACAACGCCCGCCGCCGTATCGGGCCTCGCTTCGTCGCCAGGCGCGGCCTTGCGCACGGACAGCGTACCGGCTATCGTAAACGAAGCGGCTCCGCGGAAACGGTGGGGCAGACATTCCTGTCTGCCGAGCAGCAGGCAAGAATGCCTGCTCCACCGGGGTCTTGCTGGTCTGCCTGAGGGAAGAACCCGCGCGCGGCGCGGGCCGACGGACGACCGACAGGATGACCGGCCGGCAGGGGGCATCGGATGCGAATCTTGACGGCTGCAGCGCTGCTTGGTCTGGTCCTCGCGGGGGCGGCGTGCGCCGGCGGCGCGGCACGGCCGTCCCACACCGCCGCGGCCGGGGTCGTTCGCCGGGACGGCAGGATCGTGCTCCAGAAGCCGGGCGAGGCCTACCGGCCGACGGGCCTCTGGACCGCCCTGTACACGTTTCCCGACCGGCGCGTGGTTCGGTCGATCCGGCTCGAGGGCCTCGCTGTCCCGAACGGCTGCGACGTGTTCACCCAGTACCGCTGGCGCGACCCACACGGCGAGTGGCAGGGCTGGAGCCCGACGAACCTGCTCCGGAACGGCGATTTCGCCGACGGCGCGCCGAAGGGGGCGAAGCTGCACAAGGGCAAAGCCAAGCCGGGCGAGCCGACGCGCTGGGCGTCGAAACCGGCCCGCGCTTCGGACAAACTGGCCCGGTTCTGGGAGGCGGTCGTGCCCCCGGGAGCCGATCTGACGTTCGCGGCCTCCGTCGCCACGGCGGAGGAGGACGCCGACGGGTATCCGGCCCTAGCGGCTCGGCTGCGCGATGCGGCCGACAAGCCGCTGGCAACGGTCGAGGCGATGAGTTTCGGTGATAGACGGACCGGCGCCTGGCGGCGGCTGGCGGTCGGTATGGTGACCCCGCCGGCCGCCCGGGGTTTCGACGGGGGCGCACGGGTCGTGCCGGCCAAGGCGACGCCTGACAAGCCCGCGCAGACTACGCTGCGCGCGGCGGAGGGGATACTCGTTTTCCGGGAACCGCCTGCGAAGCCGACGGTCTTGTTTCGCGGCGACGTGTCAAATCCGGAGAAGTGGAAGGTGCACAAGGGGCCGGTGAGCTGGCCCCAGGGCGAGCGCGGCGGCCTCCGGATGTCCCCGGACATGGAGCGGGATGTGGTGCCCACGGCGCGGGTCGGTCCCCGCGAGAAGATCGCTCTCGAGGAGGCGGACTGGATCGAAGTCCGGGCGAACGTGGCGGTGGAGGATGCGGCGGTGCACGTCAGCATCGCCCTGACCGCTGAAGGGCGCGAACAGTCCGGTGTCCTATGGCTCGCCTGTCGGGCGGTCGACGGGGACTACCGGTTCCGGGGCAGCCGGTCGGTCCCGAAATGGGCGACGCACGCCGAGCTGATCATATACGCATTCCCCGCGGATGGGAAGAAAAAGGGGACGGTGACGGTGCACGAGCTCGAGGTCCGGCCGGCGGGCGCGGCGAGAACGCCGGCGGCTCGTCCACCGCCCGGACCTCGAGCTCGTGCACCGTCCCCGTCCCCTTTTTCTTCCCATCCGCGGGGAATGTGTATATGATCAGCTCGGCGTGCGTCGCCCATTTCGGGACCGAC
>JAWODX010000327.1:0-6687 GCA_046483085.1 Planctomycetota bacterium | reverse complement strand
ACGAGCCGAGCGGGCTCGTTCACGAGCACGTGGCGCCGGACGGCTCGCTCGCCGACGGGTTCAACGGCCGGCTGATCCTGCCCGGGCACGCGATCGAGGCGATGTGGTTCCTGATGGACCTCGCCGGTCGGCCCGGCGCCGCGCGGCCCGGCCTGATCGACCGGGCCGTCGACATCGTCCTCGGCACCCTCGAGTTCGGCTGGGACCACGAGTACGGCGGCCTCTACTACTTCCTCGACGCCGAGGGCCATCCGCCGGACAAACTCGAATGGGACCGGAAGCTCTGGTGGGCGCACCTCGAGGCGCTCGTCGCCCTGCTCAAGGCGCTCCGGCTCACCGGCCGGGCCGAATGCCGGGAGTGCTTCGAGCGGGTGCACGACTACACGTGGGAGCGGTTCCCGGACCCGGAGTTCGGCGAGTGGTTCGGCTACCTGACGCGGGAAGGCGACGTTTTCCTGCCGCTGAAGGGGGGCAAGTGGAAGGGCTGCTTTCACGTGCCGCGCGGGCTGTGGCTGTGCTGGCGCGAGCTGCAGCAGATCGAAAAATCCGCCAAAAAATCCGCTCCGTGGCCCGACGAGACTTGACAAGTGCGCCGGGTTTGATATGTTCGAATTAGAGTGTTTGACCACCCCGTTCCGGGTCGTCGGGCAAAGGGGCCGGGCAATGAGAAGGCGTGCTGACAGGTCCGCGTTGCTCCGCTGGAAGTCGCAATTCCCTCCCTCCTTTCATTCCGTTCGGTTCGTCGGAGATCGGCGCAACGCGAGTGCGCGGACCGGGCCGTTCTCGCGCATTCGGCGGCTGGCCCTGTCGTGGCGGCGGGTCTCTCCGCGCCGGAAAGACTCCCGACGCCGCGGGGCCACGTAGGCCGCGGCCGTCCCCTCGTCGTTCGCCGCAGTTCAATGATCCAATCGGAAGCGCAGCACAGCCCCCGGCGCGGTGGCCGCGCAGCTCGTTCGGGATCCGGGCTACGGGCGGTTGTTGCTGACCTGGAAGCTGAGTTGTTCGAGGTTGGCAGTGATGTCGACGTGGTTGACGTAGACGTGGGGCGGGATTTCGAGCCGGGCGGGCGCGAAGTTCAGGATGCCCTCGATCCCGGCTTCGACGAGCCGGTCGGCGGCCGCCTGGGCCGCGTCCTCGGGCACGGCCAGGATCGCCAGCCGGACCTCGTGCAGGGTGATCTGCGCCTCCAGCTCGTTCATCGCCCGCACCTCGACCTCGCCCAGCCGGTCGCCGACCTTGTCGGGGTCGACGTCGAACGCGGCGACGATGTGGAAACCACGCCGCCCGAGTCCGTCGTACCGCGCCAGCGCGCTGCTCAGCGCCCCGGCGCCCACGACGACCACGTTCCACGGGACGTGCGTGCCCAGGATCCGCCGAAGCTGCTCGATCAGATCGACCACCTCGTAGCCGACCCCCCGCCGCCCGAACTGGCCGAACAGCGTCAGGTCGCGCCGCACCTGCGCCGCGCCCACCTTCATGTAGCTCGCCAACTGCTGGCTCGACACCCGCTCCACCCCTTCGCGCGCGAGGTGCTCGAGCTGGCGCAGGTATGCACTCAGCCGACGGACCGCCGAGTCCGGAATGTTCTCGTTCAGGAACTCCACCAAACCGCCTCCAGGTCGACCGCTGGATTCTACCGCTCGGACTCCGCCGCCGCAACGCTGCTCGCTCAGGGCGGCCGCCCCGGGGCCGCCACGAACACCTTGTCGGGCTGGACCGAGCGGCCGTCCGGCTCCACGTGCCCGAGCGCGGCCAGGCGGCCGAGCCGGTCGACCATCGCGACCGGCTTGCCCGGTTCGGGCAGCGATCCGCCCGGCCGCACCGTCTGCCCCGTCGCGATCCGTTCGACCAGATCGTCCGCCAGCTCCGCCCGGGCCATGTCCGCCAGCGCGACGGTCGGCTCGATCAGGTCGCGGGCCGGTTCGACCTCGTCCAGGGCCACCGCGTCGCCCAGCGTGAACGGCCCGACCTCGGTCCGCGTCAGCGCCGAGCAGTATCCACCCACGCCGACCGCCGCACCCACGTCGCGCGCCAGCGACCGGATGTACGTCCCGGCGCTGCAGCGGACGTCGATCTCGAGGATCGGCCACTCGTACCGGAGCGGCTCGATGTGGTGGATGGCCACCGGGCGAGCGGGGAGATCCGGCCGCTCGCCTCTCCGGGCGAGCCGGTAGGCGCGGCTCCCTTCCACGTGCACGGCGGAATGAGCCGGGGGCGTCTGCTCGATCTCGCCGACGAACCGGCCGAGCACCGCCCGGGCCCGGCCCGCGTCGGCGGGCCGGGCGTCCGGCGTGGGCGTCACCGTCCCCTCCAGGTCGTCGGTGGTGCTGGTGGCGCCGAGGGTGATTTCCGCCCGGTATCGCTTCGGCCGGCGCTGGACGTGCTCGCCGAGGCGGGTGGCGGGGCCGACGCAGATCACCAACACCCCGGTCGCCAGCGGATCGAGGGTCCCCGCGTGCCCGACCTTCGTCCCGTCGGGGACGTTCCGGCGGACGGCCGCCACCGCCTGGTGGCTGGTTCGCTTCGGCGGCTTGTCCACGTTGAGGAAGCCGAACGGCCGGCCGCGGGCACCTGTGTTCTTGCCTGCGGCCATCCTCTCGCCCTCTTGCCGGCCGCGAGACGGCCTCTTCTGCCGGGCGGATCGGGGCCACGCCGCTTCGAAAGAGCCGTTACTCGGCGATCGTTTCCTGGGCGGTCTGGCGGACGACGTCGGTGAGCCGCCGCTTCGGCTCGCCCAGAAGATCGTACAGCCGCGAGCTGTCCGCCAGGAAGTGCTCCCAGTAGTAGTCGTCGGGGTTCTCGAAGACCGGTTCGACTCCGAGCACGTCGGCGGCGACCTGGGTGAGCTGCCGCCGGGTGACCACCTCGGGCCCGCCGCAGCAGAGGATGCGCGGCGGGCTCTGGGCGACCTCGACGCTCCGGATCGTGTAGTCGATCACGTCCGACAGGTCGATGGGGGTCCACTCGAACGGCTCCTCCGGGTCGGCGCCGGGGACCGGTTTCCCGGCCGCCGCCGCATCCACGCACCGCGTCGCCAGCTCGTCGAAGTCGACCGGCCAGTAGTAGCGGAGGACGACCGCCGGGGTGCCGTGCATCATCGAGTTCGCGATGGCGATCTGCTCCATGGCGAACTTGGCCAGGTGGTAGTTCTGCTTGTCCGGGTTCGGCTCGACCGGGGTGTCTTCGTCCACGAGCTCCTCCGACTCGGCGCACACCCCGCCGGTCGACGCCAGCATGATCGCGCTCGCGTCCCGCCACCGCTGCATCACCCGCTCGGCGAGCGCCGCGTTCACGTCCATCACCTTCCGCCTGTTCTCCGCCCCCGCCTTCGACTTGTTCCAGTAGACCGCCTGGTGGAGCACGTAGTCGAAGTCGGGCATGTCGTCGACCGAGTCCCTGGACAGGTCGCGCTTCCACGTGGTCACGCCCATCCCGTCCAGCTCCTCCCGGCTCCCGGGGCGCGAGTAGCGCGCGACCCCGTGCACGGTCTGCCCCCGGTCGAGCAGCCGCCGGGCGAGTCGTCTCGCCACCATGCCCGTGATCCCGGTGATCAGGTACGTGCGCTTGATTTCGGCCATGTTCCCTCCCGGTTCTCTGGGGATTCCGGCCGCGACCAGAATACCGGCCGGGGCCGGCGGTGTCAACGGAGTGTCCGGCCGGCGGAGCCATCGCGCCGCTCGAAAGCCGATTGCAGTCTTGGGGCCGCCGCATGTATCGCATATAATAGACGCAATAGACGCAGGTCACCGCAGAAAGGGAGTCGGGATGATACGGGACACGGCGGTGGTGGCGGCCGTCCTGCTGGCGGCTGCCGGTGTGCCGGCCGGCGCGGCGGAGCCCGAGGCCGGCGGGCTGCTCGTCGAGAAGAAGCTGACCCGCGAGCTGGGCGAGGACCTCCGCCTCGCCGCCCGCGGCGCGGTGCGACTGGGCATCCGCTATCTGAAGGAGCGGCAGGAGGAGGTCGGCACCGGCATCTGGTTCCCGCCCAAGCCGCACCAGCTCAAGAACCGCGTGGGGTCCGAGACGTACACGGTCACCCGCCCCGCCCACAAGGTCCCGATCCGAAAGCACGTGGGATACAAGTGGGTCTGGGTGACCGAAAAAGACCCCAACGACCCGTACGCCCCGGTGGGGCGGAAGCGGGTGAAGCGTCCGATCTACAAGATCGTCGGCTACAAGAAGGTCCCCGCCAAGGAAGTGGAGCGGCGGCGCTACATCTACGAAGAGGGGAACATGGCGAAGATCGTCGCCCGCTGGCTCGAGGGGACGAACGCCCTGGCCCTGTACGCCCTCCTGGAGAGCGGCGAGCCCACCGACTCGGAACAGGTGACCCAGGCGGCGATCTGGCTGCGCGAGGCGACCCTCGAGCAGCACGGCCTGCCCGACACGACCTGCGAGCTCGCGCTCTATCTCCTCTGCTTCACCCGGCTCGACAAGAAGACATACGGCGAATACACCGCCCGCGTGCTCGAGAAGCTGCTCCGCGGCCAGATCACCCGCGGCGATGCCCGCGGCCTGTTGGGCATCTACGCCGTCGACTTCGACCGGCTGCGGGAGCTGCTCCGCCGCGAGGAGAAGGGCATCCTCATCCGCGAGCGGCTGGACCAGGAGACGCGCGAGTACAAGACGCGGATGCGACACGCCAAGAAGACGAAGCTGCTCCAGGCGCGGATCGAGCGGAACAAGAAGCTGCGCGAGAAGCTGATGGAGCAGATCAAGAAGATCCGGACGATGATCTTCGATCTCTCGCGCTCGTTCTCGCGCGGCACCCACTGGTCCCGTCGCCGACGCACCGAGCGGATCGGCGGCGATATCCGGTTCTACCCCGGCGCGTTCTACGACGCTCTCAAGGAGCGGCACGGCGACCTCGTCAACACCCACTTCGCACTCATGGCCCTGCGGGAGGCGGCCGAGAACGGCCTCTTCGACGAAGGCCCGCTCCGCGAGGAGCTCGAGCCGGCACTGGCCCGCGCCGCGACCGCGATCGCCCGCCTGCAGGCCGACGACGGCTCGTGGGGCTACGGCGCCGTGTCCCACTATCTGCAGAAGCCGGACCTCGACGAGAAGCAGCTCAAGAAACGGCTCGAGCTGACGGCAGAGGCGAACAAGCCGTGCATGTCGATGACGGCGGCCGGCCTGGCGGCGATGAACTGCATCGCCGAGATCGCCGACCGGGCCAGCGTCCGCCGCAAGTTCGGCCCGACCATCGACAGGGCCCGCGCCGCCGCCATCCGCCACCTCGACCTCTACAGCAAGCCCGGCACCAAGCCGCCCACGGACATCGCCACCCAGTACAGCACGCTCTACTACGCCTTCGCTCTGGCCACGGCGCTCGACGACCCGGGGCTGGTCCGCACCCACATCGCCCGCATCCCCGACGGCATGATGTGCCGCCTGATCTTCGCCCAGGAGGCCGACGGCTCGTGGCCGAAGCTCCCCCACTGGAGCTTCGGCACTGCCCGCCTCCACCGCAAGCTGTTCCGACGGCGCTACTCCTGGAGCAGCACCTACGAGACGTACTTCGACCACGAGCTGGTGAACACCTGTTTCGCCATCCTCTTCCTCTGCCGGGCGGCCAGGCCGACCGCGGGCGCCCGGTGGCACTGGACCGGCGAGCGCGACGAGGCGCCCGAGCTCCGGCTGGCCCGGGCGGCCGACGAGCTCGCCGAGCACAGCAAGCTCAAGCTCCGCTGGCGCACCCTCCCCGCCGAACTGCCCCGCGGGCTGGCGGCGTTCGTCCCCACACTCGTCGCCGGCGGCGAGACCGCGCCCGCGCAGATCGACCGCCCGCGCCTGGCCGAGTTCCTCCGGGACGGCGGCCTGCTCATCGTCGAGGCCGCGGCGGGAAGGGCCGGCCCCATCACCTTCGCCCGCCGAGAGCTAAAGGCCGGCTTCCCCGACGCCTCGTTCCGGCCGCTGCCCGACGACCATCCCGCGTTCGGCGAGATCGCAAAGGTCGAAGACGCGCCCGATGTGGTCGGCGCCTGGCACGGCGACCGCCTGCTCGCCGTGTTCCTGCCGGAGCGCGGGCCCGACGGCGACGGGCTCAGCCCCGTGCAGGTCGCCCAGATCACCGAAAACCTCCTCGCCGCGCGGGCGAACGTCAAGGAACTTGACCGCAGGCAGATCGGCGGCCCGGACGACTGGGACGAGGTCGAGAAGGAAATCGAGGCGGCCATCGTCCGCATCCGCGAACAACGCATCGTCCCGCCCGAGGAAAAACCGGATGCCAAGACCCCGGAGAGCGACAGACCGGAGAAGGAGCCGGCGGAGGAGCCGGCGGAGGAGCCGGCTCCGGCCGACGAAAAACCCCCGCCGGACGACAAGCTCAGGGACAAAATCGACGAGCTCAAGCCACCCCCCGACGACGACAAGAAGGACACGCGCAAGGAGGACGAGACGTTCTGACCGCCCCACACGCGCGGTCGGGCCGCCTGGTTTTGTAAGTCGGCGTTGTAAGCCACTGCCGCGAAAGCACCTGCAACTCCGCTCGGTGTCAGACACCGAGCGCCGGCACCGAGCGCCCCCGACGGCCGTGTCGTCCAGTGGGAATACGACGCGAACTCGAACGTCAGGAAGATCGCCTACCCGGCCGGCGGGGAGGCGTATTACATCTACGACGAGATCGACCAGATCGAGCAGGTCGAGGCGCCGTCCGGGACGTTCGCCTACTACGCCTACGACAAG
>JAWODX010000240.1:0-2709 GCA_046483085.1 Planctomycetota bacterium | reverse complement strand
CCGCCTCTTCAGCCGTCTCGGCTGTTCGACTTTCACCAGCGAGTCGTCGCCGCCGTGACAGATCAGGATCGGGATGTTCTTGAAGTTGCCGAGCATCTCGGCGCCGAACTCCCGGTCGATCAGGTGCCGCTTGTAGGGCTCGACCCGGTCGCGCTCGTACTCGCGCCACAGGTAGTAGTCGGCGCGGCCGGAGACCGACACGATCCCCGCCCACAGGTCGGGATAGTGGGCGCCGATGGTGAAGACGCCCATCCCGCCCATCGAATAGCCGAACAGGAACACGCGGTCGGCCCGGACCGGGAGGCGCTTGTTCGCCAGCATGAGGACGTGGAGCACGTCCGCCTCGCCGATCCCCTGGAAGTCGGTGTTGCTGCGGCCGAACGGCGCGACCAGGTAGTAGCCGCGGTCGTCACAGTAGTGCAGGAGGTCGCGGGGGATCATCCCCCAGTTCAGCTTGTTCAGGTCGGGGCTGTAGCCGTGGAGGTACACGATGAGCGGGAGACGCGTCTGCCCGTCGTGGCCCTTGGGGACGTAGACGTAGTAGGGCTGGGGCGAGTCGTCGATCATCGAGAGGTAGGCGTGCTCGGAGAGGCCGGGCTCGATCGGGCGGCTCTTGTGCCGGTCGAGCCGGCCGAGCGCCCGCTCCCAGCCGGCGAGCTCCTCGGCGACCTTGTCCGGCCGGGAGCCGCCGAACTCGCCCGCCCGCGCGTACTGGACCGCCTTCTCGTGCCGAAGCCTCGCCAGGGCGAAATCCGGCTCGGTGTAGATGCGCGGGCCGAGCTCGTCGCCCAGCTTGTCGCTCCGCCGCCCGAGCTGCTTCATCCAGTCGCCGAGCGCCTCGGCGACATGGACCGTCTGGCGGAGGGTCCCCGCCGCCTGCCCGCGGAACCGGACCGTCGCCTCGAACGTGTAGCTCCGCTCCTTCACCGAGTCCGGCACGGTCCACGCGTAGCGGGCCGCGGCGCCGCCCGGGGCGTCGAGTCCGACCGCCACCGGCTCGAACGCCTTCACCGTCCGCCCGGCGCCGTCGAGCATCTTCGCGTGCAGGCGGACCGGGCCGTCGACGAGCGGACGCCCCGCCTGAATCTTCGCAGTGATCCGCAGCGGCTTGCCCGCGTAGACCACGCCCCCGGTGCTCGACGAGATCTTGAGCGAGCCGGCGACCAGGCCCCCGATCCGCCCCTCCGGCACGCGGAGCAGACAGCGGACGGGCGCCGGCTCGCGCTCCGTCCCCGGCGCCTCCGCGTCCTTCCACAGCGCGACCCGGAAGAAGGCCTGCTGGCTGCGCGAGCCGAGCTTGACCAGCAGGTGGCGGGGCCGGCGGTCGGGCAGCTTCACCTTCGCCTGGCAGCGGGCGAACACGGCGTCCTCCTTGCCCGCCTCGTCGGAGACCAGCGGCCGGCCGTCCAGCCAGATCGCCAGCCGCGCCCAGAACGCCGCCTCGAGGATGTACGTCCCGGGCGCGGTCGCCCGCAGCTCGCAGGCGGCGTAGAAGACGGACTCGCCGCGGTCGCGGCAGCGCTCGCTCAGCTCGACGAAGCTCCGACCCGCCGACATGCCGCGCCAGGCGACCTTGCCCGGACCCTCGGAACGCCGCAGCCCGGTCCGTTCGCCCATGTTCGCAGGAAGCAGGTCCTTCTCGAACCCGGCCCGATGATCGAACCGGAACGGCGGCGTGACCAGCCAGGTGGTGATCGAGCCGTTCGGCGCCAGCCTGCACTCGACGGCCGCCGATTCGCCGGCCAGCGCCACGACGAGCGCCGCCGCACAGAGAATCCCACAAAGCCGAGGTGTTGTCCGGGTCATGGATCCTTCCGAATCCGCAGTTGTTTGACCGGGGTGCCGTCGCTCCACGTGCCCATGCCGCGCTGCCCGGCGCCGCCGCCCGGCGCGTACGCCCGGTTCTCGCCGCGGAAGGCCGCGTCCGTGAGGCGGTCGAAGAGCCGCCACGTGCCGTAGTAATCCAGGGCGTCGGTGCGAACGACGCCCGACCATTTCAGGATGGTCCCGTCGCGGGGGGAAGCGGGGAACCAGTGATCGGCCACGAGCGCGGGTGATCCCCGGCGGTCCGAGACGACCTCGACGAAGCAGCGGTCGCGGCTCGGCAGGTGGCGAATCCGCTTCCAGATGAGCCGCGCGGTGTCGTCGCCGACGACCGTGTCCTCGTCGCCGACGACCAGCAGGACGAGCGTGCCTTCCGGGATCCCGGAGAGGTCGTCGAGGATGCTCGGGAGCTCGACGACGTGCCGGGCGATGACGTCGGCGCGGTCCGGGTCGCCGGGCTCGACGCACATGACCGCCCTCGGGTGCGGCAGCCCCGAGCCGGCCGGGTCGCCGGCGATGTTCGCCGCAATCACCCCGCCGAGCGAATGCCCGACGACAGCGACCTTCGACGTGTCCGGCCGCACGCGCCCGTCCTTGCCGAGTTCGGCCATTGCGTTCCGGACGCCGGCCCGGGCGTTCGCTGTCACCCGTTCCAGCGAGGTGAACGCGCCGGCCTGGTAGGTGGGGAACACCACGACGCGGCCGCGGCGGACGATGTGGTCGATCCATCCCCGGTAGAGCTCGGGCCACCAGGCGCCCCATCCGTGGAGGAAGACGACGACCGGGGCTTCGGCGGGGGTCGGCTCCGCCGGTTCGAAGATCCAGGCGCGGGCGTCCCCGCTCCCGACGGCCGTGGCCCGGACCTCGCCGTGCGAGGGGTGCCGG
>JAWODX010000220.1:0-2792 GCA_046483085.1 Planctomycetota bacterium | reverse complement strand
GCGAGCGAGGTCGACGCGCCCGACACGCTGGAGAACGGCGACCGGCTCTCGATGCTCCGGGACCCGTGGGGCTTCCCGATCCAGTTGATGAAACGCGCGCAGCCGATGTAGGAGAAGCAACTTCCAAACAGCAAGCACCAAAAGACAAACAAGTCACAACCGGCTGAGCAGTAAACTGTCGGGTTGCAGGGTTGGTGTTTCGCGTGCCCTTTGATGTTTGCTGTTTGGTGCTTGTTTGCTATTTGATGCTTGTGGTTTGAGATTTTTCCACGAAAGGAGCCACGCATGCCACGCGTCGATATCGGTGAACTGAAGAAGCTCGGCACCCAGGTGCTCGTCAAGAACGGCATGTCGGAGGAGGACGCGCGGTACGTCGCCGACGTCGCCGTGCGGACCGACGCCGGCGGCGTCCACACCCACGGCGTCGTGATGTTCGGCTACCTCGACCGCATGCTCGGCGACGGCTGGGACCCGACGGCGGAGCCGGCCGTGGTCAAGGAGAAGGGCGCGACCGCGCTGCTCGACTGCGAGGGGTGCGTCAGCCACCTCGCCATGCGCAAGGCGTCCGAGCTCGCCGAGTCGAAGGCCCGCGAGCACGGCGTCGCGATGATCGCCATCCGGAACGGCACGTGGATGGGCGGGCTCGGCTCGTTCATCCTCCCGCTCGTCCGCGACGGCTTCTTCGTCCAGCTCTGGGCGCAGAGCCGCGCCTGCAAGGACAGCGCGCCCTACGGCGGGACCGACCCGCGCTTCTCCACGAACCCCGTCGGGCTCGGCTTCCCCACGGCGACCGAGCCGGTCGTCGCCGACTTCTCCACCGCCGTCATGTCGATGGGAAAAGTGAGCCGCCTCGTCAAGCAGGGAAAGACCGCGCCCGAGCCGTGCTTCTTCGACAAGGACGGGAACGTGACCGACGATCCGCAGAAGATGAAGGACGGCGGGGCGATGTCCCTCTGGGGCGGCGATATCAACGGCTACAAGGGCCAGGCCTTCGCACTCTGGGCCGAGGCGCTCACCGCCATGGCCGGCGGGAAGACGAACAACCCCGAACTCGATCAGCGCCAGACCATCAACCTCACGGTGATCGATCCCGACGCGTTCGCCGGCGCCGAGACCTGCCGGGCCGAGCTCGATCGCTTCGAGAAGCACGTCAAGAGCAGCCGCGTCCGCGAGGGGTTCGACGGCATCCGCCTGCCCGGCGAGCGGTTCCTCGCCCAGGTCGCCGACAGCGAAGCGAACGGCGTCGAGCTAGACCCCGACATGCTCGACACCCTGAACGACCTCGCCGAGAAACACGGGCTGGAGAAGCTGCAGGCGAGGGGGTAGTCACGACAGAGTCACGGGGCGCACGGAGAAGCTCCAGCCGCGGATGAACACGGATCGACACGGATGAGAGGCATCACTGATGTTCACGTATCAGAAGGAACCGCGGGTGCCCGCGACAGAGATCGTCCGCGCCAGTCAGGATGACATGGCATCCACGACAGTTTGCATCCCGCTGATGGTGCGCTCGTGACGCGGGCATCCTGCCCGCGTGTGACGAGGGCGTCTCGCCCTCGTGTGGAACGGAGATGACAGATGCGGCCGAGGGTGGCCGCCAGACCCGCGGGCAAGGTGCCGGCGACACAGGCACCGTCGCGCACAGCAAATCGACGCTACGGTGTCCCTTCTGCGCAGACGTCCCACCTTCCATTTTAGAGAGGAAGGTCAATAATCGGTGTTCATCCGTGGTTCGTGTTGTTCGGTCAGGCGGGCTGTCGCTTGGGGCCGGCGTCGGCGGGGACGGGCGGCATCTGCTCCCACGTGCGATCATCGAGGACGCGGCCGGCTTTCTTTTTGTTCGTTCCGCCCCACTGTTTGAAGAAGAACCAGACCTCCTGCTCGGCGCAGATGTCGCGCATTCGACGTGCCCAGTCCGGATCCATCGGACGGGCCCCGGGTCCCGACTCGCCCCCGACGATCGCCCAGTCGACGCCGTCGAGGTTCACGTCGTCGATCGCCCCGATCAGCGGCTCGAACGAGACGAACTTCGTGTGGGCGGCGGTATCCCGTAGCTCGTCGATGCGGCTGAGGTAATCTGCGTTCTCGACCGTCACGCCCATCCAGATCTGCGGCTGCCACGGCAAGGACGAGTCGAGCTCGACCAGCCGCTCCGAGCGCTTCGTGAGCACCTGGTAGATGTGGCGGTCGATCTCGTTCATCACGCCGAAGACTTTCCGGATGAACTCGGCCGGGACGCGCTCGTGGAAGAGGTCGCTCATCGAGTTGACGAACACGATCTGCGGGGTTTTCCACCTCGCCGGGACGTCGAGCATGTGCGGGTGGCAGGTGACTTCGAACCCGTTGCGGTAGTTCGGTTGGCCCATCGCTTTCAGACGCCGGGCCATTCGTTCCGCGTAGCAGTTCTCGCATCCCGCGCTGATCTTCGTGCACCCCGTCACCGGGTTCCACGTCGACTCCGTCCATTCGATATCGGACTTCGTAGCCACTACTTTGTGCCTCTCTTCCGATGCTTTTCGAAGATTGATCTGACGATGTCCTCTGCGACCGGCTTGGGCGACGCGAAGAAGAGGTAATAGACAATGGCCCCCCTTGTGTTTCTCATCGGCATAGGATCAGGTACATACCCAAATCCTGCCACCTCGCGCAGTCGGTCGGCGTACGCCGCCGCCGTTGCCTCTATATCGACCTTCGCCTCTCGGGGGCCGAACAGTGTCGGTTCAGTAACGTAAGACGCTCCGCGCCAAGAGTCATCTCCCCAGAACTTGTTCATTCTCGAAATTTGCTTGGAG
>JAWODX010000207.1:0-16190 GCA_046483085.1 Planctomycetota bacterium | reverse complement strand
GCTCGAAGAAGAGGGAAATCTCCGTCGCCAGGCGCACGCCGGCCGCCCGCGCGAGTTGCACAAACCGCGACGATCGCGGCACCGCGGGGCTCACGACGACGAGATCGGCATCGGTGAAATCCTCAGGCCGGTGGCCGCCCAGATGGTAGGCCGCGCGCGGGCCGACGGCGTCGACCGACTCCGCCAGGTTGCCCGCTCCGTCGAGGTCGGTCACCACGACCCGGGCGCCTTGATCCAGCAGAAAGCGGGCGACGCCGACGCCGCCGCCGAACCGGCCCAGCCCCATCACCGTCACCTGCTTGCCCGCAAGGTCCATGGTATGACTGTAGCATCGGGCGAGCGGCCGGTCAACTCGGGCCGGGCGGCCGCGGCGCCCGCCGGGTGAAAAGGTTGTGGCCTCTGGCCCGTGGTGATAGGATGGGGCCGATGCGTCCGGATCGCCGGGCGACGGCACGCTGAAACAGGAGGAAGCCATGGCGAGACACATCCTGGCGCCCGTCGACTTCTCCGGGGTGACCGCTGCGGTGGTGCGGGAGGCGGCGGGGCTGGCCGGGGTTCTCGACGCGAGGCTCTGGCTGATCCACGTCGCCCCGCCCGATCCGGATTTCGTCGGCTACGAGGTCGGCCCCCAGCCGGTCCGCGACACGATCGCCGACGAGCTGCGCCACGAAAAGCGTGTGCTGGAACGCTACCAGGCGGTGCTTCGGAGACAGGGCCTGGACGTGACCGCCCTCCTCGTCCCCGGGCCGACGGCACCGAAGATCCTCGGCGAGGCGGACCGGCTGGACGCGGACCTGATCGTGCTCGGGTCCCACGGCCACGGCGCGCTTTACCACATGATCGTGGGCAGCGTGTGCGAAGGGGTGCTGCGCCGGGCGCGATGCCCGGTGGTCGTCGTGCCCGACCCGAGCCGGAAGCAGAAGAGGACCGACTGAGCGAGGGCGTCGGGCGCGGCCGGTGCGGGGGTCACTTGAAAATGAGCAGCCCGGCGCAGGCGGGGTCGAGCGGGTCGTCACGTGGCCGGGCCCAGGATCGGACGACGGTCTCGGCCCGGAAGGGGAACCGGAGCACGGTGCGCCGGTGCACGACGTTCGCCGCCCAGATCTGTCCCTTCAACGGCCCGCTCCAGCCCAACGCCGACAGGGGCACCCGGAGCTCCGCCGTCCAGCCGATCTCCCGTCCGTGGGCGTTGTGCCGCGTCCGAACGAAGCCCGCCACCGTCCCTCCTGCGAACCGGACCCTCAGCGGACGGGTGCGCCCGTTTCGGACGGGGATGCGGGCCGAGCGCTGGGCGTCGCGCCACGGCGATAGTACCAGCTCGAGCGCCTCGGCCGAACGTCCCGCACGATCAAAACCGACGTCGGCCAGGACGAAGAGCGAGGACCGTTGATGGCAGCAGCGCAGGCGGATCCGGCGCTGCGCCCGGGCGGGTCCCACGCGGTGGGACAGGCCCGCGATCCGTCCCGCCGCCTTCCACGCTGCGTCCTCGCCCCGCCCGTCGATCGCGGGGGGCTCCGCGACAGCGGGGACACCGACCGTCGGGACGGGGCAGGATTTGGCCCGCCCCCTCGCCCAGAGCTCCGCGCCGGCGAACCGCCCGAGCGGCCGGCCGGGGAACGTCGCGGCCAGCCGCCGCCACAGCGATAGCTTCACGGCCGGCGCGCCGAGCATGCCACACAGGCGAAGCGCGTTCCGATATGCGGGGAGCGCGTGCTCGCACGCCGGGTGGCGGTCGACGCAGTCCAGGTAGGCGTTCGCCTCGATCACTCGGGCCGCGCCCCAGCCGAAAAGATCACACCGGCTCCGTCGGTCCCGCGCGGCGCCCCGGAGCCGATCGGCGAGCGAGCGGTAGGCCTGGACCGACGCGTATTCGTCATCGAGCGCGGCCGCCAGCCGGCGGGACAGCCGGGCGGCCTCATGCCAGCGCCGCCGGCCGAATGCGATCCGCCGATCGACCCGGATGAACAAGGGATCGGCCGGTCGGCGTTCACAGATCTGCCGGGCGCGATCGCCTTTCCCGGCGTCCGCCGCGCGCACCGCCTCGCCCAGCTCGCGCCATCGCGCCGGCCACCTCGCGGCCCGCCCGGCCCGGTCGCCGAACGGCGCATACAGCGGGTCGCCGACGAACGTCGTCATCCAGGACAGTTGCCGCGCGGCGGCATAGGCGCTGTCGGCGAAGGTCTGCCCGGCGAGGAAGTGGCGAACGAACTCGCCGACGTCCGGCGTGCCGGCTAGGTACGGTTCGTAGACCGAGCCCATCGTGGCGGCGGCGCCGTGCGCAAGGAGCGGGCCCGCCCAGCCGAGGTTTCGGCGACGCAGCCGCCTGGCCGAGCCGGAATGCAGGTGGTAGGCGACGGCGCCGGGCGCGAACCGGAAGTTGTCGGCGGCCATCGGCCCCTCGACGTCGGGCGCGTACCAGCCGAAGTAGAACGCGGCACGCGGCATGGGCATGTCCGGCGGGAGCGTGGCACGGCCGGTGTCCAGGCGGGTGAGGAACCCGGCTCGGCGCAGCTCGCTGGCCGCGGCGAGCATCCATCGGTCGCCCGGCTCGTACATCGGGCCGGTGGGCCCGCCCGCGTCGACGTACGCCACGCCATACAGGCCCTCCTCCTCGGCCCGGACGGCCGCGTCGACCAGCCCCTTCGCGATCGCGGGCGTCGGGCCGTCCAGGCGGGTGGCCAGCAGCAGCGGGGCCTCGGCGCGCGGGTTGCCGAACAACGGGTTCGGCCGCCAGCCGGCGATCACGGGGTCGGGCTCGGCGACGAGGCAGAGCTCCGAGTCGACGGCCGCCGCGTTCCGCTCCTGCTGCCGCGCGGGTTCATCCCGCCCGGGCCGGCTCAGGTGCAGCCTCGCCTCCAGCCGCTGCTCGGTATAGACCTCGCGGATCTTCACCGGAATGCCGTAGGTGGCGACCAGGTACCGGACCTTCAGGCCGTGGAGGCGTCCGGACTCGTCCGCCCGGGCGAGCCCGGCTTCCAGGAGGAACGTTCGGAGCGGGGACCGCACGTCGCGGTTGAACTGCCGGCGCGAGATCACCTCGCCGGTCGGGCAGGAGACGCGGCAGATGTGCGATCCGGGGACGCCGCGGCGACGGGCGTAGTGTTCGCCGACGGCGGTCGACGCCGGCGACGCGGTGTTGACGAGCACGACGACCGATCGGCCGTCGGGGGCGTCGGCGCCCGCGCACGTGGCCCCCGCGAGGCAGAGGCAGAGGATGGTCACGGCCGGCGGGTATCGCATCGGTGCAGTCAGTCTTCGGGGCGCGAGATCTGTTCGAGCACAGCGTCCTTCCGGGTGATCAGCCGGTGGACGCGTTCGAGGTTATGGCGGTAGGCCTCGCGGTCGCTGGAATTGACGGCGTGGAGGTAGCATTTTCGTGCGCTTTTCAGGTCGCCGGCGGCTTCGCTGCAGAAGCCCAGGGCGTTCCAGGCGGCGGCGTCGGTCCGATCGCGGCGGACCGCCGTGGTCAGGTCAATGACGGCGCGGATCCGGTCCTCGTCGAGCAGGTCAATGCCCTTCCGGGTCCGATCCCTGCCCGAGAAGAGGCCCGGCTTGTGCCCCCGGACGAGCGCGGGCCTGGGCGAGATGTCGGCGACGAACGCCTCGACGCAGGCGCGGACGAGCTCCTCGCAGAGGCGGGCCTGCTCGGGGAACTTCTCGGCGAAGCGCTGCTTGTCCTTCACCGACGGGCGTTCGACGGCTGTGAACAGCTCGGCGCCGCGGCGGGTCGTCCCGACGAACGTGACGGCCACGTCGGCGGTCCGAACCTGGACCGTGCCGCCGACCGCTTCGGGGCGCACGGCTTCGCTGTCGGTGATCCGGCATCGGACCTCGCCGACCACGGCGATGTCTGCCGCCTGTGTTCCCGGGGCCAGCCGGTAGTGGGGGATCGTCCGCAGTTCTTCGGTCAGGGCGCCGGCGGCGAGTTCGGCCAGCCTCGGCTTCGTGCCGGCTTCGGCGTCGAACTTGCCCACGGCGATCGTCTGCGGCTCGACGCCGGCCGGCAGGAGCAGCGCCGGCATCTGGTACTCGAAGGGGAACGGCCCGCAGCCGGCAAGGACGGAAACGAGGATGATACCAGGCAGGACGGCGTATCTGATCACGCGCTCACTCCGCGAGTCTTCGGCCGGCCCAACCGCCGGCTTTTTCGCTAAACCTCCGTGCGCGCCGCCGATAACCATGGCGGCGAGGCAACGCTCCGAAGGAGGCGTCAATGGGACATCGTTCGTACACCAGCGGAAAGCCGAGCAAGCGGGGCAACCGCCGGACTCGGCGGGGGGCCGGGCGGCACAACACGAAGAACGTGGGCCTGAACGGGCCGAAGGCCGCCATTCGCATCTGCCTGGGCTGCGACCGGCCGTTCCGGTCGCGCGGCCCCTGGAACCGGTTCTGTCATCGCTGCCATCAGGCTCACGCCGGCGAGGAAGAGCCCCAGACGTATCGCGTCCCACACGAGTACCGCGACATCCTGCTCGGCCCCGACGACTTCTAGTCCGGGTCGATCTCGCCGCGGAACACCTCGACGGCGGGCCCGGTCAGATAGACGGAGTTGTCGGCCGCCCATTCGACCTGGAGGTCGCCGCCCCGCAGGTGGACGAGCACCGAGCGATCGGTCCAGCCGTTCATGGCGCAGGCGACGGCCGTCGCCGACGCCCCGGTCCCGCAGGCCAGTGTCTCGCCGGCGCCGCGTTCCCAAGTGCGGCTCCGAATCTCTCCGCTCGACACGACGTGCACGAACTCGACATTGGTCCGCGCCGGAAAGCGCGGGTGGGTCTCGATCGCCGGGCCGTGCTCGGCCACGGGGTAGGTCTCGGGGTCCTGGTCGATCCGGACGATGGTGTGCGGGTTGCCCATGGAGACGCAGGTGATCTGGAACATCCGGCCGTCGACGTCGAGCGGCTCGGCGAGGACGCGGCCGCGCGGGCCTTCCATAGGGATCTGGCTTCGGTCCAGAAGCGGCTCGCCCATGTTGACGCGGACTCTCACGACGCGGCCGTCTTCGACGGTGAGGTCGAGGTGCTTGACCCCGGCGAGGGTGTCGATCTCGAGCTCGGTCCGGCGGGCGAGATGGTGCTCGTAGGCGTACTTGGCGACACAGCGGATGGCGTTCCCGCACATCTCGGCCTCGCTTCCGTCGGGGTTGAACATGCGCATGCGGAGGTCGGCCGCCCGGGCGGGCAGGATGAGAACCAGCCCGTCGCCGCCGATGCCGAGATGCCGGTCGCTGACCGTCCGCGCCGTCCGGGCGGGGTCGGCCACCTCTTCCTCGAACCCGTCGACGAGGATGTAATCGTTGCCGCAGCCGTGCATCTTGGTGAAACGCATCGTGTGTCTCCGCGAAGCAGCGACATTATCCCAGAACCCGCGCCGCTTATCAAACCTTTTGTGTCCTGCTGGCGGGAACCCGCGAGTTCCGCCTGCAAGGGGCGCGCGTCGTGGCCGCATTGACCGGGCGCCGCCCGCCGGGTATCCTCGCGCGGATCATCAACTGTGGGAAGGAGGCATCGAGCTTATGCAAGGGCGTGTGGTGGTAACCGGGGTGACGGGGATGATCGGCAGTCGGCTGGCGCGATGGCTGGCGGAGGAGGGCTGCGAGGTTCACGGGCTCGCGCGGTTTTCGCGGGCCAGACCGTCGGAGGACGAGGTCCGAAGCTGGGGAGTCCGGCCGTGGCGGCGAGACCTGACGACCGACCGGCTGGACGATCTTCCGGACGCGGACTACGTCTTTCACGAGGCCTGCCAGTGGGACGCGCCGAAGGGCGAGTCGGAGGATCCCGGCGAGGTCGCGGGGTGGAACGCGACGATGGCGCTGCGCGTGATGTACCGCTGGCGCCGGGCGAAGGCGGTGGTGCTGGCGTCGACCGGCGGGGTGCTCGGCCAGTCGGGCGAGCCGGCGACGGAGGAGGCCCCGCCGGCGCCCGACGCGAAGGGCTATCACCTGGGCAAGTTCGCCATGGAAGAGGTGGCGCTCGGGAGCTCGATCGAGTTCGGCACCCCGACGGCGATCCTTCGCTACTTCTGGCCGGTGGATTTTGACGAGCGGGCGGCGAGCTACGTCCGGTCCGTCCGGGAGGGCAAGCCGGTGCCGGGCACGGGAGCGGAGCATCCGTACCGGTGGACGCCGATCGACCTGCCGGACGTCTGTACGTACACGGTCCGCAGTGTCGAGGTCGCGTCGAGCCCGCCGGCGGTGCTGCTCTGTGGCGGCCCGGAGGTGGTGTCGCGCAGGCGTCTCGTCGAGATCGCGGCCGAGGAGCTGGGGCGGGAGCCGGTGTTCGACGAGCGCGCGGCCGGCTGGCAGGAGTTCCTGGCAGACAGCTCGCGCCTGTACGAGCTCCTCGGCGAGCCGGCCCGCCGGCTCACCGACGTGGTCCGCAGCGCGGCACGCGCCGCGCGCTCCTGAGGGACGGCATGGCGGCTGAGGGTCGGCGGGGCAGAGGGGCCGGAGGACGAGCGGCGGGGATGCGGCTTCAGAACTCAGGCGGGAACTCGACGGGCTCGCCGGTCTGCTTGGCCCTGCGGGCCATGTGGTATGCGTCGTAATACTGTCTCGCGACGATCTCCCACGAGACGACCTCGCGGAGATAGCGCTCGAGGCGCCGGGCGAGCTCGAGGCGGAACGCTCCGTCGCATGCGAGGCGGGTCACTTCCCGGCGCAGCATCTGCTTATTGGTGAAGAGGAGTCCGCCGCCGCTTTCCAGCGTCTGCGCGGTCAGCCCCTCGAGGGGCGCGGTGGTGACGTAGGGTTTGTGGAGGGCGATGATCCGGGCGAGGGTGCCGGACTGGGTCTCGTCGGTCGAGGGGAGGACCATGAACTCGCAGACGGCCATCATCTTGTAGTATCGTTCGCCGCGCGGGACGAACTCGCAGTAGTGGGCGAGGCCCTTCTCTTCGAGCTGTTCGATGCCGTCGTGGTAGCGTTCGTAGTCGCCGAGGTCGGCGGGATCGCGCAGGGTGCCGGCGGCGAGGAGATCCCAGTCCTGTCCGGTCCCCCGCCGGACGTCCGCGGCGATCTCCTCCCACATCGAGGCGAGGATGTCCCATCGCTTGTTCGATTGGATCCAGCCGATGAGGCCGACGAGGCGGTCGGAAAGGTGCCGGCCGTTGTCGAGGCCGAGCTCGGCGCGGAGCCGGGGGACGTCGTCGGGGCCGTAGTGGACGTCGGGCCGTGCGCCGTGCGGTACGACCAGGATGTTTTTCGGCGTGTCCCACCCGAAGGAGCGGAAGTTCCACTCGAGCCGCCATTTCTGGTAGGCGCACTTGAAGAAGACGATGTCGGCCCGGTCGCACATCTTGTAGACGAAGTCGGCCTCGTGTTCGCGCAGGCGCCCGTGGACGGTGTGGGGCTCGACGACGAGCGGGTATTCGGACAGGGCGCCGAGCATTTCGAGGAAGCCCGCGTTGCCGTCGCCGTGGCCCCGGGAGTCGACGTGCTCGTAGAGGCCGTATTCGTGCTCGACGTGGACGGCGAAGGGTTGAAGCTCCTCGATTTTATCGACGACGGGGTGCCACCAGTCGCCCCGGGAGAGGTCGATGAGGGGAAAGACGCCTTCGCCGGCGCCGTCGGTGTGGCTGATCACGAGGACGTCGCGGGCGGGGTGCTGTTTCTGGATGAACTCGCGGGCCTCTTCGCAGAACGTGGCGATGCCACAGAGTCGGGGTGGATAGCTTGAGATGATTACCACGGGGGCTCTGGTCATCCGATTTCCTCGGCGGCTGGCGTCCTTGGCTGCTCGACCTCACCCGACCCGTCGCCCTCCGACTCTACAGTATCGGCGATATTGCGGACGGCGGTTAACTTCATTAAGGTGAGCAGCGACACCAGCCAGGCCAAGGTGGATTCGGCCCCCTGGTTCTTGTTGGGGCCGTCGGGCATCAGCCCGTCGCAACACCCCCCGGTTTCGAAATCGTAGAGCGGGACGTTCAGGTCGTTCCGGCCGAGGAACCAGTCGAGGCACCGGCGGGCGTGGTCCAGCCAGCAGTCGTCCCGCGTCGACAGGTACGCGGCGGCGCAGGCCTCGACCAGTCCCATGGCCTCGAGCGGCTGCTGGTCAAACGACGCCGGCGCCCCGCCCCGTGCGAACCAGCCACGGTTCCCGATGATCGACAGGCAGCCGTCGCCGCCCGTCTGGACCTCGAGCAGCCAGTTGAGCGCCTGGAGCCCGGCGGCGGCCATCTGGTCGTCGGGGATCGCCTGGCCGGCCAGGATCAGAGCGTGCGGGAGGCGGGCGTTGGCGTAGACCGCCTTGTCTTCGAACCACAGCCAGTTGTCATCGGCGACCGCCTGGTACCGGTCCCACAGGGCGTTCGCGAGGGTACGCCGCACGCGCCGGGCGATGGTGTCTCCGCCGAAATGCTTCAGGTACGCGTCGATGCCGATGATGGTGAACGCGATGGCGCGAAGGGAGGTGAACTTCTCGACAGCGGTCAGCCCCTGGTTGAAGAGGCGGACGCCGAGGCTGAGGATCGAGCGGTTCGGGGCGTTCGCCGTGGCCAGCCCGAGGCCCCACAGCGCCCGGCCGTGTGCGTCCTCGCTCCCCACGTGGTCGAGCCACTTGCGCCCATACGACAGGACGTTGTGGAAGCGCCCGGTCTTGGCGTCGAACGCATCGACGAGGAATGCGAGGTACCTGTCGATGTGCGGGACGACGGCGTCGTCGCCGAAGAGGTACCAGTGAAGGGCGACGGCATTCAGCGCCCGGGCGTTGTCGTCGGTGGTGTAGCCGTGTTTTCGGTGGGGGACGGAGTAGATGGCGTGCTGGAGGATGCCGGTGTCGTCGGTCAGGGCGACAAGCTGTCGGAGGTCCGGCTCGGGGAGTGTCTGGCTGGTCTCGGTCTGTGAGAGGATGGGGCATGGGCGGCGGGAACGTTCCTCGGTGGCCTGGCGGGCGATGTCGACGTAGCGGGCGGCGACGTTCTCCCACACCATGTCCCGCGCGAACCTGTAGGCGCGGATCCGCATGGAGTGGCGGAGCTGGCCGCGGTCGAGCAGGTCCCGGACCTCGGCGGCGAGGGCGCCGGAATCGCGGAACGGGACCAGCCGGCCGCGGCCGTCGGCGAGCACCTCTTCGGCGTACCAATACGGGGTGGACACGACCGCCTTGCCGGCACCCACGGCATAGGCCAGGGTGCCGGAGGTGATCTGCTCCCGGCCCAGATAGGGGGTGACGTAGATGTCCGCCGCGCCGATGTACTGGTTCAGCTCGTCGATGCTGACGAACCGGTTGTGGAAGAACACGTGCTCTTCCATGTCCAGCTCGCGTACCATCTGCTGCAGGCGCTGGCGGTACTCCTCGCCGGCCGTCCGCAGGACGTGCGGGTGTGTCGCGCCCAGCACGAGGTACGCGGCCTCCGGGTGCTCTTCCACCACCTCCGGCATAGCCCGGATCATGTACTCGATGCCCTTGTTCGGAGAGAGCAGCCCGAAGGTGAGGATGACCTCCCGGCCCTCCACCCCGAACCGATCCTTGTAGAAATTGGGATCGATGAACGGGACGCCGTGGATGCCGTGCGGGACGAAGCAGATTTTGTCGTCGGGCACGCCGTAGACGGAGGCCAGCATCTCTCTCGCCTTGTGGCTCATGATGAATACCCGGGCCGACAGGCCGGTCAACTCGCTCATGATCGCCCGTTGCTCGTCGCTCGGCTCTTTCAGGACGGTGTGGAGGTTGGTGATCACGGGCATGGTCAGATCGCGGACCAGCCCGAGGATGTGCGCCCCGGACGGCCCGCCGAAGATGCCGAACTCGTGCTGAACGACGGCGGCGTCGATCTGGTTGATGTTGAGGAAGTTCGCGGCCAGATGATAGTCCTGGAGCTGTGTCTCGCGGACCTGGAACGTCACTTCGTCGGAGTACGCATAGCCGTCGGGGACGTCATCCAGGGCGACGACGAGCACCCGGCCGGGCTGAAACACCCGCTTCATCGCCTGGCAGAGATCGCATGTGAACGTCCCGATGCCGCACTGGCGCGGCGGGTACGTTCCGATGATCCCGATCGAGTTCAGCCGGCGCTCGCCGCCCATCGTCGTTCGCCTCCGAGACAACGGCCACTTCCGAGATTCTACCGGCCCCCCCGCTGCCTTTCAAGCATGGTGGTGGGAGGGTCGGTGTTTCCCGAGGGACCCCGTCGGATCCGACCGGGCCGCCCGCGGCCGCGGCGGTTGACCGTCTGAACGGCCGCTGATAGAATCGCGGACACGTGATCTGCAACCAGGAGAACCAGAGTGGTCAAGGAAATCGACGCCATTTGCCATCCGGAGCCCGAGACGATCGAGCTCCCGGCCGTGCTCGCGTTCCAGTACCAGGCCGGGGTACCGGACGAGGTCGAGGCGGGCCGGCTGACCCGGGCCGATGCGCTGGCCCTGCTCGAACAGATGCTGATGATCCGCGCGTTCGAAGAGATGATCGCCGAGATCCGTGCCGGGGCCTACCGGCCGCTGCTCGACTTCAACTACATCGGCCCCACCCACATCTCGATTGGCCAGGAGGCAACCGCGGTCGGCTCGGTCAACGCCATCGCGCCGACCGACTACATCACGAGCTCGCACCGCGGTCACGGCGACGCGCTGGCCAAGGGCTACAGCGTGATCGCGGCCATGGACGACGAGCAGATCGCCGACCGACTGGAGCGGCACGCCTCGATCGTCGACTATCTGGAGGCCGGCCCGGGCGCCGACGGCGATCGGGCCGAGCTGGAGGAGTCGGCGATCCGCCTGCACCTCTACCGGATGATCGCCGAGCTGTTCGGCAAGGAGGACGGGTACTGCCGCGGGGTGGGCGGCAGCATGCACATCGCGGACTTCGCCAGCGGGCATCTGGGCGCGAACGCGATCGTGGGCGGCCACATGGGGATCGCGGCCGGGGCGGGCATCTCGGCCCGGTACCGGGAGAGCGGGCAGGCGGTGCTCTGCCTGGCCGGCGACGGCGCCTACCAGAACGGCATCTCGCACGAGTCGATCACCATGGCGACGATGGCCCAGTTCCGGAACGGGCTGATGGGGCGGCGGTTCGGCGTGCCGGTCATCTTCGCCATCGTGAACAACCAGTACGCGATGTCGGGGCAGTCGGTCGGCGAGACGACCGGGCTGGATTACCTGGCCCGCCGCGGCGCCGCCTACCAGGCCGACGGGCTTCACGCCGAGGTGGTCGACGGGATGGACGTGCTGGCGGTGCGCGACGCGACGGCCCGCGCCGCCGAACGCTGCCGGAACGGCGACGGCCCGGCCCTCCTCGAATTCATGACCTACCGGTTCAAGGGCCATTCGCTGAGCGACCCGCAGGCCTACCGCAAGCGGGCGGAAGTCGAGCAGTGGATGGAGCGGGACCCGACCGAGGTCTTTGCCCGGCAGATCCTCGGCGCCGACTTCCCCGCCGACCAGGGCGGACCCATCACAGAGGACGAGATCCAGGGGTTGCGCCAGGCGGTGTGGGACCGGAACGCGGACATGGCGCAGAAGGCGGCGGCCGCCCGGGACCCCGCCCCCGACACCATCCTCCTGCACATGTACCAGCACGTTGACGACGACGAGGTGCCCGAGACATACGCGAGTCCGGAGCCGGTCGGAGACGTCCCTGAGTTCGAGCGGGACGAAGGCGGTCTGCTGACCTACCGGCTGGCCGTGCGGGAGGCGCTGATCGAGGAGATGCTCCGCGACGAGCGCGTGGTGCTGTTCGGCGAGGACATCGCCGAGTACGGCGGCGCGTTCGCGGTGACGCAGGGCCTGCTCGACGTGTTCGGCCGCGACCGGGTGTTCAACACCGCGATCTGCGAGTCGGCCATCGTCGGGTCGGCGGTGGGGATGGCGATGACCGGGCTGCGGCCGGTCTGCGAGATCATGTACGATGATTTCCTGCTGATGACGATGGACCAGACGGGGAACCAGGCGGCGAAGTGGAGCTATATGTCGGGCGGGCAGAAGAGCGTGCCCCTGGTGATCCGGACGCCGCACGGCGGCGGCCGCGGGTACGCCGGGCAGCACTCGCAGTGCCTCGAATCGATCTGCACCCACATGCCCGGGCTCAAGGTCGTCATCCCGTCCGACGCGACCGACGCGAAGGGCCTGCTCAAGTCGGCCATCCGGGACCCCAACCCGGTCGTCTTCTTCGAGCACCAACAGCTCTACAACGAGAAGGCCCCGGTGCCGGCGGACGATTCCCTGGTGCCGCTGGGCAGGGCGGCGGTGAAGCGGGAGGGGAGCCAGGTGACCGTGGTCGCCTGGGGCTGGCCGGTGCTGCACGCGTTGCGCGCGGCCGAGGCGCTGGCCGGCGAGGGCATCTCGGTCGAGGTGGTCGATCCGCGCACGCTGTGGCCGCTGGACATCGAGACCATCGTCGGTTCGGTCCGGAAGACGGGGCGCTGCCTGATCGTCTGCCAGGCCGTCCTGCAGGGGAGTTTCACCGGCGAGGTCGTCTCGCAGATCGTCGAGAAGGGGTTCGACTATCTGGACGCCCCGGTGATGCGGCTGGCGGCGCCGAACGCGGTGCCCCCGTGCGCCCAGTCGCTGGAGAAGGAGTTCCTGATTGATCCGGGGAAGATCGCGGCGGCCGTGCGGGAGCTCGCGCGATAGGTCCTATGGGTCCGATAGGACTTAGCACTACAACGCTATTCTTGCTAACCGCAGAGGTTGCAGAGCACGCAGAGAGAACGATTTATGAGCCGCTTATTGCGGGGCCCTCGTCGTCATCGAGGGGGACAGGGCAACCGCAGGCAACTTGTCTATCCGCAAAAGGTTCTCTGCGATCTCCGCGTTCTCTGCGGTGAGTTTCCAGCGTTGCAGGCTTAGAAATTATCTCAAAAGGTGGGGCGGACATTCCTGTCCGCCATCTGGCAGGCAAGAATGCCTGCCGCACCGACTATTGAGATAGTCTCTTATTCCTTGAAGATGTTGAGGACCCGCTGGATCTCGCGGACGGATTTCTGGATCACTTTCTTGGGGAGGCCGCCGACCGCCTCGACCGGGTCGTGCATGGTCCGCTTCGTCTGACGCTTCATCGCGTCGAACGCGCGGTCGATCAGGTCTTCGGCGAAGACTTTCGCCAGCAGCCGGCGGTCGCGCTCGACGGTCCCGCATTCCTGGCACTCCGCCTTGATCAGGTACCCCTCGGCGTAGGTGAACCTGAACGGGGTGACCTTCTTGCAGGTGAGGCAGTATCGGTTGGACTGGACCTCGGCCCGGCCGCCCGGAATGTCATCCAGGTTCATTTCCGGTTCGTCGGTCGGCTGAGGCTCCTCGGCCTCGTGTCGTTCTTCGTCGGTCATCCTCGGTCTCCCGGCAAGTGGGCTTTGCTTGATTATACACGCGGGGGGGGCCGCCGGGAAGCAAAAACGTACCGGGGGCATTTGCGATGTGCCCTGCTGCGATCACAAATTGTAGCCGAGGTCCACCTGCCCTTCGGAGCCCGAGAGGGCGAAGTGGGGTGACCTCGGCCCTTCTCCGGCCTCATGGAGGCCGCCTACAGTCACGCCGGCTTGATCACACTGGACATGGCAAATGCCTCCCAACGGAGGATGCCAACCGCACAGGACGGGGAGAGCGCAGTGAACGGACAGGATATCAGCGCCCGGCGCGCGCAGAACAGTCCTGTCCATCCTGCGGATCCCTTCTGAGATGCCGGTCCGGCGCAGGCCTACTTCGCCGGCCGGACGACGATGCGGTCGAGCTGCACGTTCTCCTCGCCGAAGGCGAGTCGGACCTTGACCGGCCCGGCCTTCTCGACCTTGAACGTCACCGGCTTCGTCGCCGCGATCTTCTGGATGTCCGACAGCACCAGCCGCTGCTCCGGATAATCCCCGATCATCACGTACAGCGCGTCCTCGTCGTACGAGGGCGCATAGCCGTAGACGACGAGCTCGTACGTGCCCGGCGACAGGTCGAGCGCGGTGGTCGCCTCGCCGTTCGCCGTGGTCAGCAGGACGGCCTTGCCGCCGCTCGCGCCCTCGAGGTCGACCACCTTCGCGTCATCGAGCTGAAACGCCTCGACCTCGAACTCCGTGGCGCCCCCGCGCATCATCTGGCACCCGGCCCCGGCGAGCGCGACCAGGACAACAACCAAGCCAATCCATCTCATCGCCAACCTCCTCCTCCGTGGCGGTCTGGCCGGTGGACACGGCCCCGCGCCGCGCCTCTGACATTCGTCTCGTGTCAGGCCCGCGCGCCGATTGTATGATGGAGCGCCGGGAAGTCAACGGTCCGCACGACAAGATGAAGGCGCGTCAGTGCGCCTCGACGACGAACGTGGCCGCGGCCTCGTCGCTGTCGCGATAACCGATCCGGACCGCCCGCGCGCGGACGGTCGTCTTCCCGACGGGGAGTCGGACCGGGCCGGTGTAAAGCCGCCATCGCGGCGAGTCGCCGGTCTCGAACGTGTACGCGAGCGACGCCCCCTGGGTGGCGGAATGGAGCTGCAGGAGGACGGGCGCGGTGAACGGCCCGCCCGAGGCCGCCTCGGTGCCGGGCGTCGCGGCGGCGATGGGCACGAAGGCCGGGGCGGCGGTCTGGGGCTGTTCGCCGCCGGGATACCAGCGCCGGACCATCTCGGCCTCGGGCACCTCGCCCAGGTCGCCGACGTCGCGGCGCCAGGCGTCGAGCGCCCGGCGCAGCCGCTCCAGTTCGCCCCGGTACGCCGGGTCGTCGGCCAGGTTCTCGATCTCGTACGGGTCGGCGTCGGTGTCGTAGAGTTCTTCGACCGGTCGGGAGTTCGCGAACATGAGCTGCTGCGGCCCGGCGAGCTCGCCGGCCAGGTGCAGCCGCCACATCTCCTGCGCGATCGGATGGCGGTTGCGATACGGGATCCAGAGAAGATAGGGGAGATCGGGCCGGTAGTTGCGGATGTACTTGAACCGCCTGTCCCGGACGGCGCGGACCATGTCGTAGGCCTCGTCGTAGCGGTCACGCGAGGCGTAGACGTAGTCGCGCGGCGGGCCGGTGTTCGGGCCAAGGAACGGCCGGCCTTGCATGTGAGCGGGGACGTGGAGCCCGGCCAGCGAGAGGACGGTCGGCCCGAGGTCGATCGTGCTGACGAGATCGCCGCAGGCGGTGCCCGGCTCGAGGCGCCCGGGCCAGCGGACGATCATGGGGACGTGGATGCCGGAGTCGTACGGCCAGCGCTTCCCGCGGGGGAGCGGGCCGTGGTCGCTCCAGTGGAAGACGATCGTGTTCTCGGCCAGTCCGTCGTCTTCGAGCTCGCCGAGCAGCCGGCCGAGGGTCCCGTCGCTGTGCTCGATGTTCGTGTACATGCGGGCCATCGCCCGGCGGACCTTCGGCGTGTCGGGGAAGTAGGGCGGGAGCTCGATGGCGCCGGGGTCGAACGCGATGGTCTCGTCCTGCCGGGGCCACATTCCGCTCTCGTGGGTACGGCCGAGGTTGAACACGGCGAGGAACGGCTGGTCGGGGTCGGGCCGGTTCCGCCAATGCGCTTCCTTGCTGAGCTCGTCCCAGGCGGTGAGCGGCGGGGCGAACTGGTAGTCGGTCTTGACGTTGTTCGTGCAGTAGTATCCGGCGGCCCGGAGGTATTCGGGGAAGCACTTGACATAGTGGGGGACGACCGCCGAGTAGGGTGTGGGCAGCTCGGGCGTCGCCGGGTTCGTGTGGGTCGTGCGCATGTGATGGGTGCCGATCGAGGTCGGGTACATCCCGGTGATGACGGCGGAGCGGGCGGGTGCGCAGACGCCGGCGGTCGAGAAGGCGTTCGGCCAGCGACAGCCGTCCGCGGCGAGTTGATCCAGGTTCGGCGTGCGAGCGACCGGATCGCCGTAGCATCCGTAGTACGGATTCGTGTCCTCGAACGAGACCCAGAGGATGTTGGGGCGGGTTGGATCAGGCATGGCGTTCGATCTCTCAGCCGGGGCAGGTCTGCCGAGCATGAGCGCCCGCATTATAGGGCGTGCCGTTTCCGGCACAAGCGGCGGGGTGTGCGGATAGCGTCAAGTAAAGAGTGCAATTAGCACTACAACGCTACTTCTCCTCGCTGCCTGCGTTCTGGAACCCCCGCGGAATGGGCTGGGCAGGCAGGAATGCCTGCCCCACCGGCCCATCGCATTGGTGGGGCAGGCATTCCTGCCTGCCCAGCCCATTCCGCGGGGGTTCCAGAACGCAGGCAGCGAGGAGAAGTAGCGTTGTAGTGTTAACTTGGGGCCTCTGACAAAACGGTGGGGCAGACATTCCTGTCTGCCGCGCAGCAGGCAAGAAT
>JAWODX010000512.1:0-2969 GCA_046483085.1 Planctomycetota bacterium | reverse complement strand
ACAGCTCCTCCGAGACCCTGTCGAGGTCGGTGGTCAGGCCGAGCACCTGGCGGATGTGGCCGACCCTCGCCGGGATGTTGTCGTTGCCGTACTCGTAGAGCGCGACCTCGAGGTCGGGGACCCTGCCGTCCTTTTTCGTGGTGGCGGACTCGTTGACGATCGACCAGAGCTGCGTCTTCGCCTGGCCGATCAGCCCGTCCATGCTGTTGCTCGTGTCGAGCAGCAGGGCGATCTGGATCTTCGGGGGGCGCGGGGCGGGAGCGACGTCGCCTGCGTGTCCCCGCGAGGGCCCTGCAGGACTGCAGGGCCGTGGCGGTGGGCGAGATAGGCCTGGACTCAAAGGTGGACGTGCCCCCGGAGGTGCAGGAGGGTGTGCTCACCGGGCAGCTGGAGGCTCTGGTCGGTCGTCAACGAGTCCGCCACCACGAAGAAACGCGGCCGCATCCCGCACCTCGAGGTCGCGCTCTACGAGTACGGCAACGACAACATCCCGGCGAACGTCGGCCACATCCGCCAGGTGCTCGGCCTGACCACCGACCTCGACAGGGTCTCGGAGGAGCTGTTCGCGCTGCGGACGCGCGGCGGCTACGAGTTCTGCGGGCACGTCATCCAGCACGCCGTCAACCGCCTCGCCTGGAGCCGATCGGACCACGACTACAAGGCGATCTTCATCGCCGGGAACGAACCGTTCACCCAGGGCCGCGTTGATTATCGTGAGGCGTGCAAGCTCTCGATCTCGAAGGGCATCATCGTCAACACGATCCACTGCGGCTCGTACGACGAGGGCGTCCGCGGCAAGTGGAAGCACGGCGCGATGCTCGCCGACGGGACCTACACGTGCATCGACCAGGACAAGAAGGTCGCGCAGATCCGGGCGCCGCAGGACAGGAAGATCGCCGAGCTGAACGCGAAGCTCAACGCGACGTACGTCCCCTACGGCGACCGGGGGAAGGGCGGGGCCCGCCGGCAGATGGAACAGGACGAGAACGCGGCGAAGACCGCGCCCGGGGCGGCGATCCAGCGCATGGCGGCCAAGTCGTCCGTCCACTACCGCAACGCCTCGTGGGACCTGGTCGACGCGATCGAGGAGGGCAAGGTGGAGCTGGGCGGCTTGAAGGAGGACGAGCTGCCGGCGACAATGCAGAAGATGAGCCCGGAGGAGCGGAAGCGGTACCTCGAGCAGCAGGCCGCGACCCGGCGGAGCATCCAGGAGAAGATCCGCGAGCTCAGCGCCGAGCGGAAGCAGTACGTCGCCCGGGAGATGAGGAAGCGCGGCGAGTCCGACGAGGCGACCCTCGGCGCCGAGATGCGCAAGGCCGTCCGAACGCAGGCCGAGAAGAAGGGATTCGAGTGATCGGCGGGGAAGCCCGCCCCGCCGGTCAGGCGCTCGGTTCGGGCCACGGGAAGGAGGGACGGCGATGAGCGGAATGAGACGGGTGGCGTGCCTGGCGGTGGTCCTGGCGTTCGCCGCGGGATGCACCGGACCTGGGAACGGGCGCAGCGAGCTGCAGAAGGTGACGACCGCCGTCGGCGAGTTCGAAATCTCCGAGCCGCACGTGTTCCGGAACCTCACCGTCTTCCTCATCCACGGCGACGACCAGGTGACCGGGAAGACGTTCCTCACCCTCGACGAGGCGCTGGAACAGAAGAAGGTCGTCGTCCACGAGACCGGGAATGTCCGTGAACTCGCCATCGAGAACAAGTCGGCGCGCGAGCACGTCTACGTGCCGTCCGGTTCCATCGTCAAGGGCGGCAAGCAGGACCGGACCATCCAGTACGACATGGTGCTCCCGCCGAAGTCGGGGGCGGTCCCGCTTGCCTCGTTCTGCGTCGAGTCCGGCCGATGGAGCGCACGGGGCAGCGAGAAGGCGAACGAGTTCAGCTCCGCGAAGGACAACCTGGCGACCAGGGAGCTCAAGCTGGCCGCCAAGCTCAAGGGGTCCCAGTCGGAGGTGTGGCAGAACGTCGACAAGGCACAGGCCGGCTTGAGCGGGAACGTTGGCCAGACCGTCAGCGCGGGAGAGTCGCCCTCCTCCCTGCAACTGACCCTCGAGCACAAGAAGGTCCGCCAGGCGATCCAGGCGTATACCGACGCGCTGGAGAAGGCGGTCGAGGGGCAGGACGACGTCGTCGGCTATGCGTTCGCCATCAACGGCGAGATCAACAGCGCCGACGTGTACGGCTCGGCCGAACTGTTCCGCAAGCTTTGGCCCGACCTGCTCGAGGCGACGGCCGTCGAGGCCGTGGCCAAGATGCAAAAGGACAAGACGTTCCCCGCCGCCCGACCCCCGGCGGTCGCCCGGCTCTTCGCCGACGCCGCCGGCGGAAAGGAGAGCGAGAAGAAGCTCGCCGACGGCGGAAAACTCACCATCAAGGAGTCGGACAAGAGCGTCCTGTTCCTGGTGACCGACGGCGCCGAGCCGAGCAAATCCTATCGCACCGAATACATCTCCAAATGACGGAGCCGAGAAGAGCATGAGCCGACGAGCGATCCTGGTGGTGGAGGACGACCGGCCGATCCGCCGCGGCATCGTCGATGCACTCGACTACCACGGCTACGACGTGCTCGAAGCGGAGGACGGCGACAACGGGCTCGACCTCGCCACGCAGGCCGAGTGCGACCTCATCCTGCTCGACCTCGTCCTGCCCGGGCCCGACGGGCTCGAAATCCTCCGCGAGGTCCGCGCCTCCCGGCCGACCCTCCCCGTCATCATCCTCACCGCACGCGGCGAGGAGGACGACCGCGTCGAGGGGCTCAAGCTCGGCGCCGACGACTACGTCGTCAAGCCGTTCAGCGTCAACGAGCTGCTCGCCCGGATTGAGGCCGTGCTCCGCCGGTCCGCCGAGCGGCCGACCGACGTGAGCGAGGTCGCGTTCGACGGCGGGACGGCGTTCCTCGAGCTCGGCGAGGTCGTCTACGACGGCCGCGCCCGCGCCGAGCTCTGCGGGCGCCAGGGCGAGCTCCTCCC
>JAWODX010000203.1:0-5698 GCA_046483085.1 Planctomycetota bacterium | reverse complement strand
GGTCCATCCACGTCCCGCCCGACCGCCACCAGTCCGCCTCGCGCCGGTCGAAGCCGTAGAACGCACCGTCCGGTTGCGACCGGGGCACGAGGAATTCGAGGTCGTCGAAGAGCGCTCGGCCGGCGGGCACGCGCAGCAGGACTCCGCCGTGGTCGCCCCGGGAGAGGGTCGCGGTTTTCGGTGCCTGGTCGTCGATGGCGGCCTCGATCGTCTCGCCGCGCGCGCGGATCGCGAGGTGGTGCCAGTCTCCGTCGCCGGGGAACTCGAGCTGAAGACCCGTCGGCGCCCCGGTCGGCTGCGACGTGGCGAGCCGCACCGGGAAGCCCTCGCCGTTGCCGGCGTAGAGGACGAACTCGGCGGCCGCCCGGCGGGCGAGTCTCACCTTCGCTCGCAGCTCGAAGTCGCTCACGATCTGCTGCGTGTACCGCAGCTCGGCGTCCGGCCCCCGGCCGGAGAGCCGGCCGCCGTGGACGCGCCAGGCGCCGGCGCGCCGCGACCAGACGCAGTGCGTGCCGCGGCCGACGAGCGGGATGTATTTCTTCCTCCGGCGCAGCTTGTCGACCTCGGGCGAGTTCCGGATCTTCGCCCACTCCTCCTCCGTGAAGTCGAGGTAGTCCGACGGGTCTTCGATCCGGCGCTCGCTGAAATGATACGGGCCGATCCGGAATCGATCGGGGCGACGCTCGCCGTGACAGATCGCCACCCGGCGGAGCCGGAGCGTGCCGGTACTTGCCGAGAGCTCCGCGGTTCGCGACGTCGCCGCCCGCTGGCGGAAATGACGCCCGCTCGGCGTCTCGGTCAGGACGCTCCGCACCGGCAGGCCGATGTCCGGCGAACGGATCGATCCGCTCTCGCCCAGGAGCGCGAGCTCGCCGTCGGGCCGGAACCAGCTCGCCCCGGGCGGGACCCGCCACGGGATGCGGAGCGCCTGGCCGTCGTCGGCCAGCCAGCGGAGCTCGGTGATCGCGACGTCGTCGAACACGGCTTCGCCCCGGCTGACGGTCAGTCCGACGCCGCCGACCTGCGGCTCGAGGTCGGCCGTGCGGAGGACCCGCTCGCCGTCGACGAACACCGACAGCACCCACGCCCAGCGCTCGATGGCGATGCGGTGCCACTGCCCGATCCGGATCCGCCGGCCGAGGTCGTGTGAACGGCGCTCGCCTGCGGCGTCGACGAGGAGTCGGGCGCCGGCCTCGGTCACGTCGAACTGGACGGCGAGGCGGTGGCCGCCGTCGGGCGCTCGGTCGAGCACGGCCCCGCATCGGCCGGGCCCGGGCGGGAAGAGGCTGAACGCGAGGCGGCACCCCTTCCACGGCCGGCCGCGGGCCGCCAGCACGGCCCGCCCGCTCGTCGCCTTTCCGGTCAGCGAGTAGTGGTTCGGGATGCGGTTCGGGTCGAGCGAGAAGCGGATGGTCCACCGGCCGGACGCCGCGTCCCACTTGCCGAGCCCGTGGCCGGGCGACCGGTCGAACGCGTCGGCGAACCGGCGCAGGCCGGCGCGCATCCGGCCGGAGAGAACCGGCCCGACCGGTCGGAACCGTTCGTCGGTGGTGAGCAGGACCTGGTCGACGGCCGCCCCGGTCTCCCGCTGGATGACGGCCAGCGGCACGGTCGGTCCGGCCAGCTCGAACGCTCCCGCCGGGACCCAGTGCCAGAGGTTGTACACGCTGTCGTTCCCCGCCGTCCGCTCGCGAGACGGGCCGACCTGGAGGCAGATCGAGTTGCCGCATTCGTCGGGCCAGCGGCCGTGCACCCACGCGTGGTACGTCCCCGGCTCCGGCAGCTCGAGCGAGAGGACCGCGCGGCCGCGCTCGTCGTCGGGCGAGCCGACCGGCGCGACGAGCGCCAGCCCGTCCACGGCGCTCACGTCGGGCGTCAGTTCGAACGGCGGGTCGATCTGTTCGGCGTCCTTCACGTGAACCACCACGCTACCCTCGGGCAGTTCAGCCGCGGCGCTCTCCAGCGCGGCCCCGGTCGGCGTGCGCAGCGGCTCGGGGGGCGTCGCCGCGCGCGTCTCTGGTTCGGGGGCCGGCGGCCGCTCCGGCCGGCCGAACAGGCAGACCCACGCGGTCGCGAGAAGGACGACCGATGCTGCGATGGAGACCAGGCGCCGCATGCATCCCTCAGGAAAGTCGAGCCGGGAGTCCTATTATAGCGGAACTGCGGCGCGCACAAAGCGGCGGGCGCCGGCGCCGGGCTGACGGGAACGACCGAGCGGGAGCGCGAGCAGAGGCAACGCCGCCCCCGCGGGGCTGTGGCATGCCGGCCGCGCGTTCTCGGCATCGGATGCCGACGGCCGCCAATGATGGGTGTTCACGACCGGCCCGGCGTGGTACAATGCCGCGGGCAGTCCACAGAGAAGGAGGAGTGCGATGGGGTTTTTCGACCGGCTGGCGAACGGCTGGAGTCTGGCTTGGGAGAGCGTGAAGATCGTGTGGGCGAACAAGAAGCTGATGGTGTTCCCGATCATCTCGACCATCGTCCTCGTGCTGGTGCTGGGCTCGTTCACGGGCGTGCTGTTCGGGACGGGCACGGTCGACGCGCTCCTGGAAGAGGGCGAGGGGGGCCGGACCACGCAGGAGGAGGTGCTGGGCTACGTGCTCCTGTTCGCGTTCTATTTCGTCTCTTGGTTCATCATCATCTTTTTCAACATGGCGCTGATCCACTGTGCGAACTACGCGATGAACGGGGCCGAGTTCAGCGTGGGCACCGGCCTCTCGTTCAGCTTCTCGCGGATCGGCGCGGTGGCCGGATGGGCGCTCGTCTCGGCGACCGTCGGCGTAATCCTGCGCATCATCGAGGACCGGAGCGACCGGATCATGCAGATCGTGGTCAGCCTGATCGGGATGGCGTGGGCGATCCTGACCTTCTTCGTGATCCCGGTCATCGCCTACGAGGACCTCGGGCCGTTCGCCGCGATCAAGCGTTCGGGCGAGCTGTTCAAGCGGACGTGGGGCGAGCGGGTCGGCGCCCGCTTCGCCTTCGGGCTGGTCGGGTTCGCGCTCGTCCTGTTGATCGCGCTCCCCGTCGGCATCCTCCTGTTCCTCGTCCACCCGGTCGCGGGGATCGTCGGGGCCATCTTGTGCATCGTGGTGATCAGCGTGCTGACCGCGACGGCGCAGACCGTGTTCAAGGCGGCGGCCTACCAGTACGCCATCGGCCGCCCGGTCGAGTCGTTTTCCAGCCAACGCCTCGAGAACGCGTTCGCGCCGCGATGACCGGAGGCATGCGAGCAGCGCGCACACTTCGAGGTCCTGAACACCAACACCGCGAGGAGGCCTGAACCGCATGCGACTCGACATCCGTGAGCTGGAAGAGGCCGACTACCCGGCGGCGTCCGAGATCGTCGCCGAGAGTGTCCGCGCCTTCTGGCCCGACCACTACGACCGCGACGTGATCGAGACCGTGGCCGAGCAGAATACGCCCGACTGGATCCGCAAGCGGAGCGAGAAACAGGACGATTACCTGGCGAGGCAGGAGGGCCGCGCCGTCGGGTACGCGGCCGTCAAGCAGAACGAGATCGGCCACCTGTTTGTCCGACCCGACGCCGCCGGCGGGGGCGTCGGGACCGCGCTGGTCGCCTACTGCGCCGAGGTGCTGCGCAGCCGCGGCTACCACACTGCGAAGGTGTACGCCAGCCTGCAGGCGACAGGGTTCTACGAGAGCCAGGGGTTCCGCGAGGCCGGCGAGAAGTCGTTCGAGCTCAAGCCCGGCGTCGTTCTCGACTCCATCCTCATGACCCGCCCGCTGCAGGACTGATCCCCGCGCCGCTGCCGGCCCCCGGCCGGCGGCTCGCCGCGGCCGCTTCACCGCCTCAGCTCGTCCTTGACGCCGCGGATCGACTCGACGATGGGCAGGTGCTGCGGGCATTTCTCCTCGCAGATCCCGCACTCCTCGCACTTGGCCAGCTCCTCGTCCAGCCGCTTGCCCTCCTCGGCGTAGCGGGCCCGGAGCCAGTCGACGAGGTCCGTATCGTCGCTGGCGTAGAGCGAGAAGTCGCGCATCAGTTCCATGAATTCGGACGGGTCGAAGTCGTTCGGGCAGTCGCGGCAGTAGCCGCAGCCCGTGCAGATGTCCTCGCTGGTGAACGCCGCGTCCTCCATCCGCTCGACGAGGGCCCGGCGCAACGCCTCGGTCAGTTCCTCCCGGTCCTCGACCGCCTGCAGGTTCTCCTCGAGCTCGTCCTCCGTGGCGCAGCCGATGAGCGACGTGCTGATGTCCCCGTCGGCGAGGAGGAAGCGCAGGGCGCCGTAGCTGGGGCCGGTTCCCCGGTGCCGCAGGAAGTCGAGCTTGCGGTCGTCGTGCCTGGCGAGCGGGCCGCCGCCCAGCGGGTTCATGATGATCACCCCGACGCCGTGCTCGGCCGCGTACCGGATCTGGTCGGCCTCCTTCCGCTTGGCCAGGTTGTAGCTGACGGTGGCGCAGAGGAACTCGCCGGTGTCGACGGCGGCCCGGAACGACTCGGGCGTGCCGTGGAAGGTGAACCCTACGCCCAGCTTGATCAGGCCATCGTCCTGCGCCTTGCGGACGCCCTCGATGAAGCCGCCCCTCTTCATCGCTTTCTCGAGCATGGCGACCGACTGGAGCCCCCAGAGCTGGTACAGGTCGAAGGAGTCGAGCTCGAGGGTCTCCAGCGTCTCTTCGATCCGCCGCCGGACCGTATCGGCCGACTTGGCGGACGCCCAGAACGACTTCGACGAGAACAGGATTTCGTCGCGCCGGTCGCGGATCGCGTCCGCCCCCCAGACCTGGCTCTTGCCGTCGAGGTAGCCCGTCGACGTGTCCACGTAGTTCATCCCGCGGTCCAGGCCGCGGGTCATGATCCGGTGGCACTGCTCCTCGTTCGCCCAGCGCATCGACCCGAAGCCAAGCCCCGAGACCCGGATGCCCGAGTCCCCCAGTTCGTTGTAGATCATCGTGTCGTCGATCTCGTCCTCCGTGTGCTCCTTCTCGCAGTCGTCCGGCCTCCCGTCATTATGCGCGTGGAAAGACCTCTTGCAAGGGCAGGGCGCCTCCTTGTTCCGGCGATAGAGATCCGTGGGATGGAGGGAAAATGGCCTCGTTGGTGCTGAGCTGTTACAGTGGTAGCAAATGAATTCCTCGAACAGCCGCACCAACGAGGTGAACGAATGATAAGCGAAAACGTCCTGCCGTTCAAGCTGGAACGCACGAACGAAAAGCTGACCGCGCACGCGGGTCTGCTGATCGGGCACGAGTTCCACGTGGGGCTGGGTCTGCCGGCTCTGCTGGACGTCCGCCTGCCGCCGCCGGGGAGCAACCGGGGGTACGCCCCCAGCGAGGTGATCCTGCCGCTGGTGCTGATGCTGCAGGGCGGCGGGGACGACCTGGAGGACATCGGTGTGATCGCCGGGGACGAGGCGCTGTGCGAGGCGGCGGGGTTCGAGAGCGTGCCGGACGCGACGACGCTGGGGGCGTGGATGCGGCGGTTCGCGAGGTATGGAATGTCGGGCCTGGCGGCGGTGAGCGATCGGCTGACGGAGGTTCGGTACGAGCCGCTGGCCCGGACCGAGCACGTCCTCGACGTGGACCCGACGATCATCGAGGCCCACAAGCAGGACGCGACCCGGGCCTACGACGGGACGATGGGCTACCGTCCGGTGCTGGGGTTCCTGGCCGACACCCGGTGGCTGTTGCACGAGGAGTTCCGGACGGGGTCGGCGTCGGCGCAGGCGAACGC
>JAWODX010000153.1:0-2871 GCA_046483085.1 Planctomycetota bacterium | reverse complement strand
GTGGATGTCTTCCTGCTCGATCTCGAAATTGAAGCTCCCCTCGGCGATCTCCTTCTCGATGGTGCGGAGGCCCTTTTCGATCTTCCGCTTCTCGGCCTCGGTGAGGACGCCGATCTTGGCGAGCATGGCGGCGTGGGCGATGCTGCCCTCGATGTCGTGGTGGTAGAGCCGGCGATCGAAGGAGAGCGATTCGGTGAGTCGCTCGACGGCGGGGTGGGTGCCCTTTCGGAACCGGCCGCCCCAGAGTTTGGTCGGGGCGCCGGGCTCGCCCGGCGCGGGGCCGGGCGTCTTGGTCTCGCGGCGGGGCGGTCTCTTTTTCGAGGTCTTCTTCGCCTTGGCCATGGGAAGACTCCTTCTGGTCACTCCGGTTGTGGGCTCGCGGTGTCCTCGTGCGTGATGGTGAGGAAGATGTCCTCGAGCCGGGCATTAGTATGACCCTGGGCGAGCAGTTCGTCAACCGTCCCTTCGGCCACGAGGCTGCCGCGGTGGATGATCCCCACCCGGTCGGCGACTTCCTCGGCGATGGAGAGGGTGTGGGTGGACATGAAGACGGAGACGCCGGCGACGGCCATCTCGCGGAGCACGTCCTTGACCAGGCGGGCGCTGCGCGGGTCCAGCCCGACCATCGGTTCGTCGACGACGAGCGCCCGCGGGTCGTGGAGCATGGCGGCGGCGAGGACGACCCGCTGCTTCATCCCGTGGGAGTAGCCCTCGGCGAGGTCGTCCAGGTAGGTGGTGATCCCGAACCGGTGGCTGAGCTCGTCGATCCGCTGCTCGGACCGGGCCGGGTCCATCCCGTACATGTCCCCGACGAAGGAGAGGAACTCGCGGGCGGAGAGCTTGTCGTAGAGGAACGGCTGATCGGGGACGTAGCTGATGACGCGGCGCGCGGCCATGCCGTTCTTCTGGACGTCGTGGCCGTCGACGCGGACGGTGCCGGCGGTGGGGCGGAGCAGGCTGGTGATCACCTTGATCGTCGTCGTCTTGCCCGCTCCGTTCGGCCCGAGGAACGCGTAGACCTCGCCGTCGCGCACGGTCAGGGTGAGGTCATCGACCGCGGCCTTCCGGCCGAACCGCTTGGTCATGTGGTCGATCTCGATCGACATGCGAATCCCCGTTGTCGCACCGCTCGCCTACATGGTCTCCGGGATGTGCACGCCGAGCAGGTGCAGCGCGTTGCCCAGCACGACGCGGACGGCGCTGACGAGCTGGAGCCGGGCGCGCGTCAGCGTCTCGTCCTCCCCGATGACCACGCACTGGGTGTAGTAGTTGTGGAACTCGGCGGCGAGTTCGTTCAGGTAGTTGGTCAGGCGGTGCGGCTCGAGCTCCAGCCCGGCCCGTTCCAGGACCGCGGGGAACCGGGCCAGCTTCCTGGCCAGGGCCACGTCGCGGTCTTCCAGGGCCGCCAGCTCCGACTTGTCCCCCCCGGTGAACACCCCGCGCGTCACGTCCGTCCGGTCGATCCGCCGCGCCTGCTGCGCCTTGCGGAGGATGCTGGCGATGCGGGCGTGGGCGTACTGGATGTAGTAGACCGGGTTGTCGAGCGATTCCTGCTTGGCGAGTTCGAGGTCGAAGTCGAGGTGGCTGTCGGTCTTTTGGGTGAGGAAGAGGAAGCGGGCGACGTCGACGCCGACCTCCTCGATGACTTCGTCGAGGGTGATCACCTTGCCCGCCCGGGTCGACATGTTGGTCTTCTCGCCCTCGCGAATGATCGAGCAGTGCTGGACGATGAGGAACCGGACGGTGTCCACCGGGTGGCCCAGCGCCTTCATCGCCGCCTGCATGGTCACGACGTGCCCGTGGTGGTCCGGCCCGAACATGTCGATGACCCGCTCGAACCCCCGCTGGAACTTGTCCTCGTGGTACGCGATGTCCGACAGGCGATACGCCCACGTCCCGTCGCTCTTCACCAGGACGCGGTCCTTCTCGTCCCCGTAGTCGCTCGTCCGCATCCACACCGCGCCGTCCTTCTCGTAGGTCAGGCCCATCCGGCGCACGCGGTCGAGCAGCCGTTCGACGTGGCCGCGGGACTCGAACTCGCGCTGGCTGAACACGGTGTGGTGCTCGATGCCGAACCGGCGGAAGTCGGCGAGGATGAGCCCGAGGATGTGGTCCGCCGCGAACCGGCCCAGCTCCGAGACCGCCCCGTCCCGGGGCATGCCGGCATAGCGCCGGCCCTGCGTCGCCGCGATGTCCGAACCCAGCTCCCGGATGTAGGCGCCCTTGTACCCGTCCTCGGGGAACTCCGCCGACCGATCGCCCAGGGCGTGCAGGTACCGCACGTAGACCGACTCGCCCAGCTTCTCGATCTGGTTCCCCCAGTCGTTCACCCAGTACTCGGTGGAGACGTCGAACCCGATGTGGGCCAGGATGTTGGCGAGCACGTCGCCCAGCGCCGCCTGCCGGCCGTGGGCGACCGAGAGCGGGCCGGTCGGGTTCGCCGAGGCGAACTCGAGCTGCACCTTCCGCCGACGGCCCACCTTCGACCGGCCGTAGCGCGGCCCCTGCGCGATGATCCGCCGGACCAGCCCCAGCCAGAACGCCCGCGACAGGTAAATGTTCACGAACCCGGGGCCGGCCACCTCGACCCGGTCGATGGCCGCTCCCAGCTCGCCCCCCTCCTCGCGCAGCGCCCCGGCTATCCGGTCCGCCAGCTCGCGCGGGGTCTCGCCCGCCCCCTTCGCCAGCCGCATGGCGACCGGCGTCACCAGGTCCCCGCGGTCCCCCCGCCCGTAGTCCACGCTCGACAGCTCGTCGAGCTCGCCCGGGTCCACGCCGGGGACCTCTTTCAGGGCCGTCCGGATGACGTCGCTAATGGCTTGACGGACCGGCACGGTTCTTCGCCTTCTCCTCTTTTCCCGAACGCCAGCG
>JAWODX010000010.1:0-23660 GCA_046483085.1 Planctomycetota bacterium | reverse complement strand
GAACCGCTCGCCTCCTCCCTCGGGCAGTCATCGTGCGCCCCGCCGTCATCCGTTGGCCCCCATGTCGGACTGCCAGCCACCTCAACTCACCCCAACAAGCCCCCTGCGAATCTGGTACCCGACGATCTCCCCCCATACATCCGCAAATCCTTCCCCAATGTCGCACTCGAATGCCCTTTGCGGAATCGCTGCTGCCGGCGAATAAGCATTGAAATGGTTTGGCCGCTTTGCTACCATCGCTTCGCGTCCGAACAACCAGGTCGGGTTTGCGAGACATCGCGCATGAAGCTGCTGGAATTGCTGGACCCGGGTGTGGTCAAGGTCGGGCTGGAGGCCATCGACAAGGAGGAATCTTTCGAGGAACTGGTCGACCTGCTGGTCCGCGCCGGTCGGCTGCGCGACCGGGAGGCCGCGCTGGACGCCCTGTACGTCCGGGAACAGATGCGCAGCACCGGGATCGGGAACGGGATCGCCATCCCGCACGGGAAGGACGCGTCGATCGAGCAGATCACCGCGGCCGCGGGCACCTCGGAAGAGGGCATCGAGTTCGACGCCATCGACGGACAGCCCGTCCACCTCGTCTTCCTCGTGCTGGCCGAAGCGGACAACCCCGGGCCGCACCTCCAGACCCTGTCCGAGATCGCCACCTGCCTCAACGAGCCGGACGCCTACGACCGGCTCGTGCACGCTCGCACGCCCGACGAATTCCTGGAAGCCCTGAGCGCCGGCGAAGAGGACCTGCTCTGATGAGAGAGACCATCGCCCGGATGCTGAAGGTCGAGGCGGAGGCGAAGCAGATCCTCGCCGACGCGGAAGAAGAGGCGGCGAAGATCGTCCGGGACGCCCGCAAGGAGGCGGTGGCCATCGAGCAGCAGGCCGAGCGGGAGGCCCAGGCCCGGGCGGCCGAAACCGTGAAACACGCGATCGAGGACGCCCGGCAGCGCCGGACCGACATCCTGGCCGAGATCGACGCCCGGATCGACGGGCTGCGCCGGCTCGACCCGGAGAAGGCGAGAGCAGCCCGGGAGCTGATCCGCGCCGAGCTGACCGGCCCGTGAGACCCCAGCCGGGGACCGATCCGCAGGACGCCGCACGCGCGCCACGTGGCCAATGACAAACGTCGATTTCATCGTCGCCAAGGTCCGCGGGATGCACGGCAAGCTCTACGGAGGCGAGCGGCTCTCGGACCTGTGCCGCCTGGGGAGCGTGGAGGACTTGGCCGCCGAGCTGGCCCCGGGGGTGCCCATCGGCGACGCCGCCGCCCTCCAGGGCGAACTCGTCTCCCGGCACGTGGCGGCGCTCCGCGGACTGCTGGACCACCTCGACGGGTGGGAGGCGGCGATGCTGCTCGCCCTGCTCCGCCACTACCAGGCCGAGAACCTGAAGGTGATCCTCCGCTGCTGGGCGACCGGGGCCGGCGAGCGAGCGCTCCGCCGATATGCCGTCGAGCTGCCGCCGCCGCTCGACCTGCCCGCCGAGGCACTGATGAGATCACCGGACATCGAACGCCTCGTGAAGGCCGTGCCCGTCAAGTTCCTCCGGGACGGCGCGATGCAGGGGGTCGGTGAGTACGAGCAGTCCGGCCGGCTCTTCTTCATCGAGGCCGGCATCGACAAGGCCAACTACGGGAACCTGAAACAGGCCGCCGACCGGGGCACGGGCGAGAGCGGCAAGGTCACACGGGGGCTGGTGCACACCGAGTTGGACGTCTACAACGTGCTGTTCGTCCTTCGCGGGGTGTTCAACTACGCCCTGCTGTTCAACAAGCTTCGCAACTTCCTCGCGCCGAGCGGCGGCCGCGCCGGCATCCGCGTGCTCGAGGATCTCCGCGAGGCGGAAGACGCCGCCGCGGCGGTCCGCCGGGTTCCGCCCGGCCTCCGAACTGCGGCCGAGCCGAGCGACTCGTTGGACGGGCTCGAAGCCGACCTGTGGAGCGGCCTGTATCGCGCCGCCCGCCGCCGCTACTACACGGCCGTCCTCAGCTTCGGGGCCGTCGTCGCCTTCGCGTACATCAAGCGGGTCGAACTCAGCAACCTGATCCGGATCAGCGAAGGGATTCGGTACGGGCAGCGCGCCGAAGCGATCCGCGACCAGCTCGTTCTGCTCACGCCCCAGCGCGTCGGGAGCCCATGAGATGTTCGTCTCCGCCCGCATGAAAAAGGTCGACATCCTCACGCTCGTCTCCGACGAGCCACGGGTCACCGAGACCCTCGGCGAGATGGGCGTGCTGCACCTGACCCGGGCGCCGCTGGAGAACGGCGCGACCCCGGTCGCCGGTCCCGAGACCGAGGAGGACGAGGCTCGGCTGGCCGAACTGTCGGACCGGGCGAACCAGCTCTGCCGGGCGTTCGGCGTGGAGGCCGAAGAGCCGCCGGCCGAGGTCCCCCACTCCACCCTGTTCCAGATCGAGGGCGACCTGAACCGGGTCGAGTCCGACGTCCGCGAGTATCTCGACGAACGCGGGAAGCTCGAAGGCGAGCGCGCCCGCGTCGAGAAGCTCCTGCGCGACGCCTCCGCTCTGCGCGGCATCCACGCCCCGCTCGAGCAGCTCGAGGAGCTCAGCTTCCTCCATTTCGCGTTCGGCTCGATGACCCGGTCGGCGGCCGAACGCGCCGAGGACGAACTCGCCGACCGCGGCATCGTCCTGCCCTACACCACGCCCTACGGCGAGGACCGGGTCGTGGCCATTTCGGGCAAGAAAGGCCGCTGGGCGCTGGAGACGACCCTCGAGGAACACGGGTTCCGGGCCGAGCGGCCGCTGGAGGACGAGGCGGGGACCCCGGCGAAGGTCGCCGAGCTGGCCGAGCAGCGCCTGGCCCGGCTGATCGCGCGCGAGAAAGCGGTGCACGCCGCCCTGCGCGAAGCGGCCGAGGAGCACGGGCCGCGCCTGCTCGAGATCCGCCGCCGGCTGGAGACCGAGCGCCGCATCATCCGCGCCCGCCAGAATTTCGCCCACACCTGGGCCACCATGCTCATCACCGGCTGGACGCCCGCCGAACGCGTCGCCGAACTGAGCAACGCCGTGCTCGACCTCACCGACGGCCGCGCGGTCATCGAGGTCCACGACCCGCGCGAGACGAACGAGGAGCCCCCGACCCTGATGGACAACCATCCGCTGCTGCGGCCGTTCGAAATGCTGGTCTCCACGTACAGCACGCCGAACTACCGCGAGGTCGAGCCCACGCCCTTCATCGCCATCTTCTTCGTGCTCATGTTCGGCGTGATGTTCGGCGACGTCGGCCATTCGGCGCTGGTCCTGATCGCCGGGCTCGTGCTCTGGCGCAAGGCGAACGAGCCGCTGCGCGACCTGGGGGTGATCCTGATATTCTGCGGCATTTCCGGGATTCTCTTCGGGTTCGTCTACGGGAGCGTGTTCGGGCTGGAGGAGATCGGCGGCGTGCGGCTCGGGCTTCTCCCTCCGCTGAGCAACATCGGGGCGCTGCTGGGCGCGACCGTCGTGTTCGGCGTCGGGCTCATCAGCCTGGGGATCGTGCTCAACATCATCAACGGGGTCCGGCGGGGCGACTACGCGCAGGCGTCGTTCGGCAGGTTCGGGCTGGTCGGCGGGATCTTCTACTGGGGGGCGGTGGCGGTCGCCGCCCGCGGCGTCGTCCTGGGCGAGCAGGTGAGCTGGGCCATCGTCGCCGCCCTCGTGCTGGCCCCGCTCGTGATCCTGCTGCTATACCGGCCGGTGCGGGCGTACGTGGAGGCGCGGCGCGGGGCCGAGGGCGCCACGATGGGGAACGTGCCGTTCGTGGTGGTCGAGAACCTGGTGGAGGTGTTCGAGACGGTACTGATGTACGTGGCGAACACGCTCTCGTTCGCCCGGCTGGCGGCTTTTGCGCTGGCCCACGCCGGGCTGTCGGTGGCGGTGTTCGAGGTGATGGACGTGGCCCGGTCGCTGCCGGGCGGCCCCTTGTGGGCGGGGCTGGTGTTCGCCAGCGGCACACTGGTCATCGTGGCCCTCGAGGGTCTGGTGGTCGCCATCCAGTCGATGCGATTGGAATACTACGAATTCCTCGGCAAGTTCTTCCGAGGCGAGGGGCGGACGTACAGGCCGTTCAGCCTGAAGACCTGAGAGGAACCCACGTTTGTTATTGAACCATGTACTGCCAGAGAAACACCGGCGAGAAACCCCTTTTGAAAAAGCGGCTTTCTCCCCGGGCCCCTCTTCCTCAAAACTTCGGGGAAATGCGGTCTGTCAACCGCATTTCCACAGAAGTTCTTGGAGGGGGTGCGGGGGAAACCTTCTTTCAAGAAGGGTCCCCCGCGTTCCATTATCCATACAGGGACCAATAGGAGGCGAGATGAAGACGACCCGACGGGTGACGTTGGTGTTGGCCTGCGCGCTCGCCCTGATGGCAGGGGCTTTGATCTTCGGGACGGCGACGGCGGCGCTGGCAGCGCCGGGCGAGGAGGCGCGCGCGGCGCCGGAGGGGCCCGCGTCGGCCGCCCGGGCGGACGCCGCCGGCCGCGCCGCCGCCATGATGTCCGTCGCCATCGCCGTCTCCATCGCCTCGGGCATGCTGGGCGCCGGGTTCGCGGTGGGCAAGGTCGGCTCGGCGGCGATGGGCGCGGTCAGCGAGCGGCCCGAGGTCACCGCCCGGGCGCTCCTGTTCGTGGCCATCGGCGAAGGGATCGCGATCCTCGGGCTGGTGGGCGGGCTGCTGCTCCTGCAGCGCCTCGGCCCCCTGCTGGAAACTCTCTAGGTGACGCCGTGGAATACTTCGTGATCGGAGACGAGGACACGGTGCTCGGCTTCCGCTACGCGGGGGTCGAGGGCCGGGTGGTCGGCTCGGCCGACGAGGCGCGGTCGGTCCTCGAGGACCGCGCCGCGGGCGAGCCGGGGATCATCATCATCACCGAGGACGTGGCGGAGGCGATCCGCGACACGGTGAACCGGCTGCGGTTCGAGTCGGCCATGCCGGTCATTGTCGAGGTGCCGGGGCCCGCCGGCCCGGCGCCCGACCGGCCGGAGCTGATCGGCCTGATCCGCGAGGCCCTGGGCATCCGAGTGTGAGGGCGGCTGGGCAGGACCCATGAGCGAGACCGAGAAGCCGGACGCGCTGGCGGACGAGATCCTGGCCGACGCGCGCCGCCAGGCGGAGCGGAAATTGAAGCGCGCGCGCCGGCGGGCCAAGAGCCTCGTCCGGTCGGCCAACAAGCGCGCGGCGGCGGCGAAAGAGAAGGCGGCGGAACAAGCGCAGCAGCGGGCCGAACACGAGGCGGAGCGCGTGCTCGCCGACATCCCGCACGAGGAGCAGCTCCGCCGACTCCGGGCCAAGGCCGCGGTGATCGGGCAACTGTTCGACGACGTCGTCGAAGAGGTCCGGTCGTCCGATGACCGCCCGGCGCTGTTCGCCCGGCTGGCCGCCGACGCCATCGGGCGGATGCAGGGCGACGCGTTCGTGGTCGACGTGCCGCGCGAGGACGCGCCCGCCCTGGGCGACGAATTCGGCGGGCGCGTGGCCGACGAGGTCGCCCGGTCGAGCGGCCGGACGGTGAGTGCCCGACTGGAGCCGACCGACCGGGGCGGCGGCGGGGTGATCGTTCGATCGGCCGACGGCCGCCAGGTGGTCGACAACTCGCTGGCCACGCGGGTCGAGCGGATGCGGCCGCGGCTGCGCGACCGGATCGCAGGGCTGATTTTCGGAGACGACGCAGAGTGAACCGGGGCACGGTCACACGAGTCAGCGGCCCGATCGTCGACGCCGAGGGGCTGGCCGGCGCGTCGATGTACGAGGTGGTCGAGGTCGGCGCCGACCGCATCGTGGGCGAGGTGATCCGGGTGACCGGGGACGTCGGCACGGTCCAGGTCTACGAGAACACGGGCGGCCTGCGGCCGGGCGCCGAGGTGCGCTGCACGGGCGCTCCGCTGTCGCTGGCGCTGGGGCCGGGGTTGATCGGGAACATCTACGACGGGATCCAGCGGCCGCTGAAGCAACTGCACGAGGCCGGCGGCCCCTTCCTCGCACGGGGCCAAAAGGCCGAGCCCCTGGACGTCGAACGCAGGTGGCCGGTGGCCATGCATTGCCGGGACGGCGACGAGGTCGAACCGGGGCAGGTGATTGCGACGCTGGGGGAGTCGGCGGCGGTCGAGCACCGGGCGATGGTGCCGGCGGGGGTGCGGGGCACGGCGTCCGGGGTGGTCGCCGACGGCGAGTACACGATCGCCGAGCCGCTGTGCCGGGTCGGCGGCCGCGAGATCACGCTGGCCCAACGCTGGCCGGTCCGCACGGCCCGGCCGTTCCGCGAGCGGCACAGCACCGAGCGGCCGCTGGTCACCGGCCAGCGGGTGATCGACACGCTGTTCCCGATCGCCCGGGGCGGGACGGCGGCGATCCCCGGCGGGTTCGGCACGGGGAAGACGATCACCCAGCACGCGCTGGCGAAGTGGTCGGACGCCGAGATCATCGTCTACGTCGGCTGCGGCGAGCGCGGCAACGAGATGACACAGGTGCTGGACGAGTTCCCGGCGCTGACCGATCCGCGGTCGGGCCGGCCGCTGATGGAGCGGACGGTCCTCATCGCGAACACGTCGAACATGCCCGTCGCCGCCCGCGAGGTCTCCATCTACACCGGCATCACCATCGCCGAATACTACCGGGACATGGGCTACCACGTGGCGGTGATGGCCGACTCGACGTCGCGGTGGGCCGAGGCGCTGCGCGAGCTGGGCGCCCGGCTGGAAGAGATGCCGGCCGAGGAGGGGTTCCCCGCCTACCTCCCCACGCGGCTCGCACAATTCTACGAGCGCGGCGGGGCGGTGACCACGCTCGACGGGGCCGACGCCTCGGTCACCATCATCGGCTCCATCTCGCCGCAGGGCGGCGACTTCACCGAGCCGGTCACCCAGCACACGCGGCGGTTCACCCGCTGCTTCTGGGCGCTCAATACCGAGCTGGCCAACGCGCGGCATTACCCCGCCATCCACTGGCTGGACAGCTACAGCGAGTACGTGGACGAGGTGGAGGGCTGGTGGGCGCAGGTGGCGCCGAACTGGGCGGCCCTCCGGCAGGAGACGGTCGAGCTCCTCCAGCGCGAGGACCGGCTCCAGCAGATCGTGAAGCTGGTCGGCCCCGACGTCCTGCCCGACAGCCAGCGGCTCGTCCTCGCCACCGCCCAGCTCATCAAGGTCGGGTTCCTCCAGCAGAACGCGTTCGACGAGATCGACATGTATTCCACGCCGAAGAAGCAGACGGCGCTGCTGGACGCGATCCTCGAGTTCCACCGGCGGGGCGTGCGAGCCATCGAAAACGGCGCTCCGCTCGTCCGGATCATGGAGCTCGAGTGCCGCCCCCTGCTCCTGCGGGCGAAGTCGGAGGTGCCGAACGACGACGAGGCCGCGCTGGCGGCGATGAAGACGAAGGTGATGGAAGACTTCGCCCCGCTGGAGGCGGAATACAGGTAGCCGACATCGAGTATGGCTCGGAGGCAGCGGACGGGACAAGGATGAGCACGACGGAACCGACGGCGGTCGAGTACGCGGGCCTGACGAAGGTGGACGGGCCGCTCATCTTCGTGGAGTGCGCGCACACGCCGGGCTACGACGAGATGGTCGAGGTACGCGCGCCGGACGGCGAGATCCGGCCGGGCCGGGTGCTCGAGACGAGCCGGCGCCGGGCGCTCGTCCAGGTGTTCGAGGGGACGGCGGGCCTGTCGAACGAGCGCACCCGCGTCCGGTTCCTCGGCGAATCGCTCACGCTCCCGGTCACCCGGGCGATGCTCGGCCGGGTGTTCGACGGGTTCGGCCGGCCGGTGGACGGGGCGCCGGCGCCGCTCGGCGGCGACCGGCGCGACGTCAACGGCAGCCCGATCAACCCGCACGCCCGCGTCTATCCGCGCGATTTCATCCAGACGGGCATCTCGGCCATCGACGGCATGAACACGCTCGTCCGCGGCCAGAAGCTGCCCATCTTCTCCGGCAGCGGCATGCCCCACAACCGCATCGCCGCGCAGGTCGCCCGGCAGGCGAAGCTGCTCGGCGAAGAGGTCGAGTTCACCATCGTCTTCGCCGCCATGGGCGTGACGTCCGACGTCGCCCGGTTCTTCACCCGGACGTTCGAGGAGAGCGGCGTGCTCACCAACGTCGCCTGCTTCTTCTGCCTCGCCGACGCGCCGTCCGTCGAGCGCCTGATCACCCCCCGCGCCGCACTCACCCTCGCCGAACACCTGGCGTTCGACCTCGACATGCACGTCCTCGTGCTCCTCACCGACATGACGAATTACTGCGAGTCGCTGCGCGAGATCGGGAGCGCCCGGGGCGAGATCCCCGCGCGGAAGGGCTATCCGGGCTATCTGTACAGCGACCTGGCGTCGATCTACGAGCGGGCCGGGCGGATCGCCGGGTCCGACGGCTCGATCACCCAGATGCCCATCCTCACCATGCCCTCGGACGACATCTCGCACCCGGTCCCCGACCTCAGCGGGTACATCACCGAGGGCCAGATCGTGCTGGACCGGGACCTGTTCCAGCGCGGGATTTACCCGCCGATCGCCGGGCTGCCGTCGCTCTCGCGGCTGATGAAGGACGGGATCGGCGAGGGCCTGACGCGCGAGGATCACGCGCCGCTCGCCAGCCAGCTTTTCGCCGCGTACTCGTACGTCAAGCAGGTGCGCGGCCTGGCGGCGGTGATCGGCGAAGAGGAGCTCTCGCCGCTCGACAAGGAATACATGGAGTTCGGCGAGCGGTTCGAGCGCGAGTTCCTCAGCCAGGGCGAGTTCGAGGACCGCAGCGTGGAGCAGACGCTCGAGCTCGGCTGGCGGATGCTCAGCACGCTGCCCCGGTCCGAGCTCCACCGCGTCTCCGACGAGCTGGTCGACCGATACCTGACCCCGATCCTCCGCGAGGAGGCGAGCTGATGGCCAGGCTGAACGTGCCGCCGACCAAGAGCACCGGCCTGCGGATCGACAACGAGCTGCAGTTCGCGCGCGAGGGGCACGACCTGCTGGAGCAGAAGCGGCAGATCCTGGTGCTCGAGCTGGCCCGGTACGTGGAGGCGGCGAAGCGCGAGCAGCAGGAGGTCGACGACCTGCTGGCGGAGGCCCACGCGGCGGTCCGCGAGGCCGCGGCGCGGGTGGGCTCTCAGAAGCTGGCGCGCGACGCGATCTCCGTCCCGGTCACCACCCGGCTGTCGGTGTCGGAGCACCGGGTGATGGGGATTTCGGTGCCGGAGATCCACGCGGAGCCGGCCGCGGTCGAGGCGACGTTCGGGTTCGCCGGCGGGACGGTCAAGGCCGACGACGTCCGGGCCGCGTTCAGCCGGGCCCTCGAGGCGATCAGCCGGCTGGCCCAGACACAGAACGCGGTGTTCCGGCTCGCCCGCGAGCTGCGGAAGACCCAGCGCCGGGTCAACGCCCTGGACAAGATCTTCATCCCGGACTACGAGGAGACGCTGGCGTTCATCGAATCGACGCTGGAGGAGCGCGAGCGCGAGTCGTTCGTGATCATGCGGATCGTGCGGGACCGACTTCGCGGGGGGAGCGAGGAGGGCTGATGGCAGAACGGTTTTCGATCGACCAGATCCTGGTGGTAGTCGACGGGACGGAGACCGGGGTGCGTGCGGCGCGGTTCGCGGCGCAGATGGCGGCGGCCCAGGGGGCGAAGCTCACGGGGCTGGCCGTCGTCGACACGGCGACGCTCTCCTCGCTGCTCAAGAAGAGCGTGCTCGTCGAGGCGGAGATGGAGGAGTTCGGCGACGAGCTCGAATCCTCGGCCCGGTCCAACCTGAAGTACCTCGCCCGCCTCGCCGAGGAGGCCGGGGTGCAGAGCCAGACCCTCCTGCGAAAGGGGTCCGCCCACTGGACGGTGATCGACGAGGTCAAGCGGATCGAGCCCGACCTCCTGGTGATGGGGAGTTTCACCACGTCGACGATCAAGCGCGACCTGAACGCCCGCGAACGGCGGCTCATCGTGGACGAGGTCCAATGCCCGATTATCCTCGTGCCCTGACTCTTGCAGGAATTCGGCCCCCGCCGTGTATCCTCACTCAGGAGGACGTGCGCGCCGTCCGAAAAGCGCCGCATTTCTTGAAACTGTCCAGGCCGCACCGCGTCTAAACAGGTGACTCGACAGGATGGTTGAACCGCTTCCCAACGAGGCCGACGTTGTCCGGCAGAGCGCCGGGGGCGACGGCGAGGCGTTCGGCGAATTGGTCAACCATTATCAGGACACGATCTTTAACCTGGTGGTTCGAATGCTCGGCAACCGCGAAGACGCCCGCGACGTGACGCAGGAGGTCTTTTTCAAGGCCTACCGGCGGCTGCGATCGTTCAAGGGGCGGTCGAAGTTCGCCACCTGGCTCTGCTCCATCGCGGTCAACCAATCCATCAGCGAACGGCGGAAGCAGGCGGCCGCCTCCCGCAGCGGGGGCGTGCCGATGAGCGTCCTGGAGGGCGACGACGGGCGGTCGTACGATCCGCCGGGCGACGCGGCCGGCCCGGACGAGTCGCTCCAGGCCGAGGAGACGATGCAGCAGATCGAGACGGCCATCGACGAACTGAGCGACGACTATCGAGCCGTCGTCGTGCTCCGCGACATCGAGGGGCTCGACTACCGGGCGATCAGCGAGGCGCTGGGCTGTTCGCGCGGCACGATCAAGTCGCGGCTGCACCGGGCGCGGCTGCAACTGAGGCGCAAACTGCACGGACTCGTGACAACCTGAGGAAGACCGATGACCTGTGCCGAGATCCGCCATCTGCTGGACGAATACGTGGACGGCGAGCTCTCCGCCGAGAGGGAGGCCGCGGTCGACCGGCATCTCGCCGAATGTCCGACCTGCCGGGCCGAGCTCGAGGCCGTCGAGCGCACGGCCGAGCTGGTCCGGTCCCTGCCGCGCGAGCCGGCGCCGCCCGGCCTCGCCGAGGCCGTGGCGGCGAGGGTCCGCCGCTCGGCCCGCCGGCGTCGGCGTGCGGCGGCCCTGCGCTGGATCGGTGTCGGCGGCTGGCTCGCCGCGGCGGCCACCCTGATCGTCGTGATCAAGACGGGGTCCGGCCCGCCGGAGCCCGGCCGGACGGCGGAGCGGACGAAGGTGACGGCCGTCCGACGCCGCGCGCGCCCGGCCGCGGAAGACCCGGCCGCACCGGGGACACTCGACGAGGTGGCGGAGAGGGAAGACGACCGGGCCGAGGGCGGCCGCCGGGCCGCCGAGCGCGAAGCCCACGACCGCCGCCGACGGACGGGGGCGGTCAAACGCGAACAGGCCAGGAAAGAGGCGTTCCGGAAGGACAAGACGGCCGAGCGGCCAGCCGGCGCGGGCGGCGGAAGAAAGGCCGTGGAAAGCTACAAAGGCGCCGCCGCAGACGCTCGCGAGAAGCCCCGCGCCGCCCCTTTGGCGCCGGACGCATTGAAGAAAAGGAAGATGGAAACGAGGGAAGCGGAGGAGCCGGCGCCGAACGCCGCTCTCCGCACGACCGGCGTGGCGGCGGCGCGGAGGCCGGGCGAAGAGGCCGCCGAGCTGACGATGGTCTGCGAGAGCCGGGAGGCGGGGCTCGCCGCCGTTCGGCGCATCGTCGCCGCCATCCCGGGGGCCGCCCTCCAAGCCGAGGGTCGGCGCGATGGGGAGGACGGGGCGGCGCCCGCCGTGGCGGTCACGCTGCCGGGCGAGAGGGTGGCGGACCTGCGGGCGGAGTTGGCCAAGGCGGCGTCGGGCCGTCCGAAGGCGCCGGCCGAGGCGAAGGTCGACGGGGCCGTCGAGCGGGGAGCGACGGCCGCTCCGGCTGACGCGGCGGAGGAGGAAGGGTCGAAGGCGCTCGCCGCCGAGAAGGGGGCACGGGAGGCCGTCACCGTCCTGATCCGGCTGCAGGTCGCTCCCGCCGAGGAGCCGGCGGACTGACCGCCGCCGTCTCATCGATCCGGACATATCGCGGTCAGAGGGGACGCGAGACCCAGCCGCGGCGCACCTTCTCTGTGGCGAGCGGGGGAATGGTCAGGCGCCGGTGGCCTTGACGGCGGAGGCGAGCAGGCCGATGGCCGCGCCGATCATGCCGATGAGGCCCATGCCGCAGGTGAATCCGGCCATTAACACCGGGGTGGCGCGCATCCATTGCTTGCGCCCGAATCGGGGTGCGAAATAGTATCTCCCCAGTAATGCCCCGATCATCTCCGGGATCATCATGTGGGGCAGGAACCCCAGCCCGCTGATGTACCCGTACAGGGCCATGGTGGGAAGCCCGGCCAGCCGCATGAGGACATACCCCACGACGCCGAAGCCGAGCCCGTACCCGATGTAATTCAGTTTGATGGCCTTGTACAGGAGGTTGTCCTTGCTGCGGCCGGGGAGCGTGGCGGAATACCAGAGGCACTGGCTGAGTGCGCGGCGGTGCCACATTTTTTGCGCGTAGGGGTAATTCTCGGACGGGATTTTGGGCCCGGACTGCCAGATGTAGCCCCAGAAGGTGAAGCTGGCCGCCCAGAGGACGGGGAAGATGAGCAGTTCGAGCTTGATCACGCTGCGGAAGCTCGTCCCGGTGAGCTCGATCTGTCGGAACATCTGGGCCTGGCGGCCGTAGTCACGGATGGGGAACGGGGCGAACCAGATGTCGACGCCCTTGTATCCACTGAAGATATAGACCGCCTGGCGGATCATGGGGAATCCGACCTGCTGACCGGCGAGACCGAGCAGTCGGGCATTGACGTAGGAGATCAGCGGTGTGTAGACAAAGCCGAAGAAGAAGAAGAACATCAGGAGCCTGGTCTGTCGACCCAGGAGAAGGATGCACATGGCGATCTGGCCGGCGGTGCAGAGGAAGAAGAGTGCGAGTGCGATGCCGATGGAGAAGTCGCCGCGGCCCTTGGGGATGTCGCTCCAGGCGCCTCGTTCGCGGTCCCCCAACTGGCGGCGCTTCTGGATCGATGACTTGATGACGGTGTAAAAACCGACGAGTGCGACGGCTCCGCCGGTCCCGATCCCGAAACTGAGCCAGAAGTCCATCTTGTTCATGAACTCCGTCATGATGGTCTCGGTGCCCCGCCGCCACGAGACGAGTACGCCCATCTTGTAGAGGATGGTGTTTCCGAACATGCCGGTGAGTGCGGCGCAGAAGCGTCCGGCGACACTCCAGAAGGGGAGGACCATGCCGAGAATGACGCCGCTGAGATTGGTCGAGATGCCCACGGTGGCGGCGGGCAGGATCGACTCGGTGTGGAGGGTGAAGTCGATCCAGGGGATGGGCAGCAACTGGACGGGGGTGCCGAAGACGGCGCCGGTGAAGGCGGGGATGAAGATGTAGATGAGTCCGAATCCGATGCCGATCATGGCCCCGATGCTGAAGGTTCGCCACCGCCACGTCTCCTGGCCCGACTCGGCCAGTGCGGTGGCGCCCTGGGCGGCGATCGGGGCGAGCGGGAAGGGAAGCTTCTCGACGTCTGACGAGGTGCGAAACAGCGCATACCCCGCGGTGAACCGGGCGACGCGGGCCAGGATCCCGGACACCACGAGGATCAGGACGGGCAGCAGCCAGTCGTGGTGGAAGAACGTCCGGTGTACGATCGCTTCGGATTCCGAGGCGGGGACGACCCACCCGGGGATGTTCCGTGCGATGCCGAAGCTCTCGGCGGCGGCCGACGTCCGCAGGTACTGCTTCCAGATCAGGTTGGCGAACGGCCCGCCGGACAGGGCGACCCCGCCGGCCATGGCCACCAGGGTGCCCGCGGCGTAGTAGAGCATATAGAGTTCTTGTCGTCGCAGTGGCTTGAACGAACGGCGAGCCACGTCGGCGAACAGGATGATGGTGACCCAGACGGCGGCGGGTCCCATCCGCTGCCCGGCCATCAGGCCCAGGTAGATGGCGCTGGGCATCATCACCAGGGCGACGAAGAAGACGCCGAGGACCGTACGGATGGTGAATCCGTCCTCGAACTCCTCGGGCGTCGCCATCATGTCGCGATATTCGGCGATGTCTTTGTCGATTCCGCGTGCTGCCATCGGGGCTACTTCTCCTCGCCTCGGGTTTTCGACTCGTCCGTGCCGGCTCCGGCGGCGACGCCGGCGCCCGCCTTCTCCTCCTCTTCCTCCTCTTCGGGCGCCCGGGCCCGCATGGCCTCCTCGACGATGCGGCGGTCTTCGTCGGTGGCGATGCCGAGGTGGACTTTCGCCTGGGCGGCGAACAGGTGCCGCTCGTCAGTGGACAGGATCCGCCACATGAGGAACTGCTGGCGGACGAGCTTGAGGAACTTGTGGTTCATGCGCGCCCAGGAGGCCGGGCTGCCGCTCTTGCGGTGGATGTGCATCTCCGGCGCGAAAATGCCCTCCTCGTCGGTCGGCAGGGTCCGCAGGACGACCGACTGGCTGATCCCGAAGTCGAACGGGGCGATCCACACCTGCGACTCGAACCGCATGGTGTCGTTCCCCTCGGTCTTCTCCAGCGAGAGCTCGCTGTCCTGGGCGAAGAAGTCGCCGACCGACTGGTTGGCGTGGTCGCGGAAGTATTCGAGGAGGAACATATTGACGCCGTAGGCCTGTTCGCCGCCGATGGTGAAGGGGAACTTGATGTGGAAGTCGTCGCCGTCGGGCTCGGGCAGTTTCCAGATGCGCTCGACGTCGGGCACGGAGAGCTGCGAGGCTTTCCGCGCCGGATAGATCGTGGACAGGAGCACGAGCGCCATCACCGCCACGGCCGAGATCACCGCCGACGTGCTCGAGTAGTTCAGCGAGAAGCCCTCGAGCAGACCGAAATGGGCGATGAAGAACGAGGTGGTCTGGCCGAGCACGTAGCCCAGGATCACCGCCACGGTGGCGAACACGGCCGCCTCGGCCACGAAGAGCGATCCGATGTGCACCGGCGCGAGGCCGAGCGACCCGAAAATCCCGATCTCCCGCTGCCGCTCGTAGACCGAGCCCAGCATGGTGTTCAACACGATCATCGCGCAGATCAACATGGGGACGATCATGGCGCCGAACCCGGCGACGCGGTTGGCGTCGGACGAGAGCTTGTACGTGACGCGGCCCTGGGCCGAGATGTAGATGGGGAGGGTGAGTCGGGAGAGGAGCTCGTCGCCGATGGCCGTGGCCGTGTCGTTGGCGGCGGTCCGGGCCTCGTCCTTTCGGGCGGTCAGGTCGGCCTCGTCGCTCTTCGCCTCCGCCGCCTCCCTGGCGAGCCGCTCGTACTTGAGGTAGGTCCGGTATTCGCGGGGGACGATGGCCACGGAGATCACGCCGGATCCGTAATCGCGCACGAATTCGAAGGGCAGGACGATGCAGTTTTCGGGATCCACGTGCTGGTAGCGCTCGACGGTGTACGGGTCGAACTCCTTTCCCGACCGCTTCATCCAGCTCTCCTGCCGCCAGTCGACGGTCGAGATCTGCTCCCCGTCGATGCCTTTGAGCCTGGCGAACTTGTCGTCGTTCAGCAGCCCGACCACGGGGATCTCCTGCCCGAAGATCCGCACGCGCGGCGTCTTCTCGTTCAGCTTGCCGGTGATGCGGTCCTTGTCGATCTCCAGGTTCTCGGCCACGTTCCCGCCGAGGATGCAGACCGGCTCCGGGTCGTCCTCGCGCAGCCAGCGGCCGGCCTTGAGGTAATCCTGGACGCCGGCCAGGGTCGGCTCGTTCGGGCGCATGCCCATCACGGCGGGGCTGAGGAACTCGCGGTGGAACTCGTCGGTGTCGGTGCTCTGCAGCAGGGCGTCGCTCCCCAGCCACGCCCGGGGCACGATCTCGGCCCGGTCGCCGAACTCGGCGCGGACGAGCTCGTAGAGGTAGTCGGAGATCGGCTGATAGCGATAATCCCGCAGGAGCACGCCGGGATAGGGCGGCTCGAACCGCTCGCCGGTCGGGTTCGGGTTCTCGTGGGTGATCTGGCGCGGGTTGACCGAGGTGAAGGAGAGGACCGAGAAGGTGAGCAGCACGAGGGTGATGAGGGTGAGGAGCGTCCGGGTGCGCCGGCGGCGCATGTTGCCGATGCCCAGGGCGCAGGCGGCGCCGGTGGCGCTCATCCGCTTGAAGTCGGCGCTCTGACGGCTGCCCGGCCGCTCGTGCAGCCGCCGGACCTCCAGCTCGAACCGCCCGCGGATCATCGCGATCACGAGCAGCGACAGGGCCAGCGAGATGAAGGCAATGAGGATCACCGGCGCGCTCTGGGTGATGGCGAAGGCCGGATGGACGAGGGCGAGCACCAGGAAAACGACCATGAAGATACCGAAGAACCCGGCGATGCGCTTGTTCACGCTGGGAAATCCGAACAACAGCCGCTCCACGAAGAACGAGAACGGCAGGAGCAGGAACAGGTAGAAGAGGACGCCGGTGAGGATGTCGGTCGTCGTCTGCTTGACGATGGGATAGGCCCGGCCCTCTTTCGCCAGGGCCGTCTCGATCTGGGTGAGGAAGCGGTCGTACTCGTGCGCCCGGATCGCCTCGTCCGCTTCCTCGAACGCGGCCAGGGCGCCGCGCCGAACGACCTCCCCCGCCTCATCTCGTTTCCCCCGGTGCAGCTCGTTCACCCGGTTGTTCTCCACCGCGTGCTCGGCCAGGGCGTTGATCCGGTATTCGTCGAGATAGACCACGTCCCGGGTCATCAGCATGCGGCTGTTGGGCAGGATGCCGTACTCCGGGACGTCGTAGCCGGCGCCGCGTGCCTCGCCGTCGACGGCCAGGCGGTCTTGTCGGACGCGGAGCAGGGGGAGCCGGCTCCCCAGGGCGCCGGTCTTGAACATCAGCTTGAATCGCGTGCCGTGCTTGACGTAGACCACGGCGGTGGGCACGCCGCGCCGGACGACCCCGCCCCGGGGATGACGCGAGAGGCCGTAGAAGTCCGGGATGGTGTTGGTCTTGGCGTCCCAGATAATGATGTCGGTAAACGTCTTGGCCTGGAGCGGGTTGAAGAAGCCGAGGACGGCAGCGGCCCGGCACTTGAAAATGGGGACCGTCACCTCGTTGAATTCCTTCGACGGCTTCTGCTCGATGGGGAACATCACGTCGCCCTGGGGCCCGAGGTCGGGCGCGTGGGTGATCGCGCCCCGCTTGTATTGATGGCCCTCTTCGTCGAGCTCTTCCCGGTCGGCCTCCGGCCGGTCCGGATTATAGAACCGGAAGGCCTCGAACCGGAAGCCGTGCCGGGCCCAGGCGCGGGTGTTGTCGTGGGGGACACCGAGGAGTTCGAACCGGCCGCCCTCGTCGGCGATGGTCTTCCATCCGGCGCGGACCCCGGCGAACGAGTGGGGGCCGCCCACGGCGCTGCTGTCGATGCCGGCGCGGGGGAAGAACCGCGTGACGCAGAGTGCGTGTGGCTGGGGGACGTCGGCCGTCGCCACGCTCCGCCTCAGGTCGTACAGCACGACCCGCCCGTACACGCGGACCCCATAGTCGACCAGCGGCGAGTCGTCGCTCGTCCGCTTGTTGTCCATGGTCTTGTACTGCGCGCGGATCTGGGAGTTCTTGTCCATGGCCGTGATGAGCTCGGAGAGCAGCTCGGTCTGGTACGTCAGGCGCTCGATGCCGTCGTGTCTCTGGATGGCGGCGAACGTGTCGGTGGGGGTATCGACGCGTCGGCGGCCGGCGTCGACGGTGACGAAGGCGACGGCCTCGCGCCCGACCCGCTGGATCATCTCGCTGTCGTAGCCGAGCGCCCCCACGAAGAAGCTGTTCCCCTGGCCCTTGAGCCGCTCGGACTGCTGCAGGGGGTAGATGATCCGCTCGTACAGGTCGGCCTTCTGCCCGGTCGCCCGGGCCGGCGGGCGCTTCCGCCCCATCTGCCAGATCTGCTGCAGCAGGTCGCCATAGACGGTCTCGGGGTTCACCCCCTCCCGCTGCTCGACCACGGCGCCGTCGGTGAACAGACCGAACCGGTTGCCGTCCGTGGAGAGCTCGAGCGAATAGAAGATGCGGAGGCGCTTGTGCAAGTCGATGCCCAGTTTTTTGAGGAATGCCTGGTGCTTCTGGAGCCGGAGCAGCTCGAAGCGGTGCATGCCGATGTGCCGGTCGGCGTCCTGCTCGCGCTCGATGGCGAACTTGACGTCGCGGCGGGTGGCGGGCGACAGGGCCTCGATGTCGACCTCGTCGAGCAGGTCGAACAGGTTGGCGTAGTTGGAGTGGGAGCTGGTGGAGCTGAGGAGCCGCCGCTTGAGCTGCTCGACCTCGGCCAGCATCTCCCGCCGGATCTCCTCGTCCAGGCCCTCCGCTTTGCTGACGACCTGGGCCAGGTCGTCGTATCGGCCGAGCCGGCGCTCCTGGTTGATGTCCGACTCGATCAGTTCCTGGATCCGCTCGTTCAGCGGGTCGCCCGCCAGCAGCTTCTTCAGCCGGTCGAAATGCGGCTGCGGGTCGAACGTGAGCTGCTCGAGCGTCGCGCCGTAGGCCGCGGCGAGCTGCCGGCCGGCCGCCAGCTCCTCTTCCGCGGGGAATTCGGCCGAGCCGTCGACGAGCGCCTGGACCTCCTCCATCATGTCGTCCCGGAGGTCGGGATCGATGCCCGAGAGCCCGCCCACGAGCCGGCCCAGCTCCTCGGCCGCCGTCAGCAGCCCCCGCCAGGGGACCGGCTTCGACGACAGCCTCTCGATCTCCCTGCGCAGGGCGTCGGTCTGATACCGGGCCCCGTCCTTCGTCAGCGTGTTGCTCAGGCGCATCGAGTCGGCGAACCACGTGGCCCCGCGCAGCGACTGGTAGTGGCCGGCGAAGGCGATGAACATCACCCCCTCGCGGATCCGGTTCCGCGACAGGTGGTCGGCCAGCCGGAGGAGAGCCGCCATCGAGCTCGACGCGTCCGCGCCCGGGGAGACGTCCGGCGCGATCGACGTCGAGTCGTAGTGGGCGGAGAACGCCATGAAATGGCCCTGCTCCAGCGTCCCCTCGGTCCCTTCGAGGAAGCCGATGACGTTCTTCGCCTTGCGCGTCTCCCAGACGACGTGGCTGTCGACGGTCGCCTGCAGGAGCGGCTCGGCCGCGTCGCCGCCAGACTCGGCCGCGGCCAGGTAACGCTCCTGCGCGGCCTTCACGCGGCGGACGAGCTCCCGGGCCCGGATGTGCCCCGGCTTCGACCCGCGGGTCTCCGGGATCCAGAAGCGCGGGATGTTGACCGGGTCGTGCAGCAACTTCATCTCGGCGTGGTAGCGGAGGGTCTCTTCCGTCTCGGGCTCGACGAACAGGAACGCCCGGGGTGCGTACTGGGCGATGCGCTGCCATCGAGCCCCGGTGTTGTGTTCCACCACCACGATGGCTCCCTCGATGGGGAGCCCGTTCAGGCTCGACGGCCGCCCGTCGGCCGCATAGACGACCGGGCAGGTGATCGGCCCGGGCGTGGACGCCGTGCGCACCCAGTTCGGCCAGAGCGGATACCCCGCCACCGGCGAATCGCCCAGCTTGATCTCGCAGCGCTTCGTGACGGGGACGACGACCTCGAAGGGCTGCTCGACGACCACCTTCATGCCGATCTGCTCGAACCGCCGCTTGATGTACCGGGCGGCGCGGTCGCAGCCCTCGGTCCCGCTGAGCCGGCAGTCGACGCCGTGCAGGGCCATCGCCGCCTCGTGGAGCTCGGGGTGCGTCTCGGCGTCGATGTGCTGCGGCTCGGCGTTGACCCCGCTCAGGGTCTCGATCTCTTCTTCCACGAACAGGCTCGTCGGCAGCTCGGCCGCGCGCAGCGCGCTCGCGGCCAGCACGACCGGGACCAGTGCCAGCCCGACGAGCCACCGGGAGAACCGTCGTCTCGATCTCGTCACGTCCGGTCGTCCGATCGTTCTCATGGTGTTGCCTCGCTTCCCGCTATGGTCGCAGCCAATTCGTTCCTCAGCCGCCGCTCCGCCCGTACGGTATGTGCCAGATGGCGGAATATCCGCTGTCCAGCCCCATCGATTCCCGCCAGACGCCCACGATCAGCCAGATCCCACCGATCACGAAGTGCCCGACGAGCAGGCCGACGAAGAAGGGGATCGCCTTGCGGAACAGGCGGCCACCCCCATATTTTAGCGCAGCTCGCTTGATGAGCCAGCCGATAAATACGCTGAACCACACCCCGCCGGACAGCCCGACGCAGATGTACCCGATCGGATGCAGCGGCCACCAGTAGAACAGGTGCCGGAGCAGGAGCAGCACGCCCATCACGATCGCCCCCGCGATCGCCGTCAGGTACCGGGGCTTGAACGGCTTGTGCATGCTCTCCTTCTTGATGAAGTCGCGCTGCAGGCAGTTGCGGAAGCCGTGCCCGTGCCGCTCGGCCATGCCCTGCTTCAGCCGGAGCGCCCCCTCCTCGTACGGGATCTGGATCGACCGGACCGCGAACACGCCCATCACCACGAGGGTGAGGACGAGGAGGAACCCGGCGAACCGCCGCCGGTGGCTCGGCCGGTACAGGCGGTCCGAGGTCATCACCAGCGGCATCACGTGAATCCCGTAGAAGAGCGGCTGCCACAGAAACGTCCACGTGGTGTAGGTCGGCGTCATGTAGAGGGGCAGGCCGAGGAACGTCTTGCCCGCGGTCCCCTGGTAGCCAAAGCTCCCCGCGATCAGGTACTGCGGCGTCGTCTGATCCTGATAGCTCCCGGTCACGATCCCCAGCTCGCAGACCACCCGGGCGATGAACATCACCCCCAGCATCGTCAGGGCGAACAGGAGGAAGGAGATGAACAGGTTCATCCCCATGATGTCGCACCAGACGAGGATGGCGACGGCGGAGAGGATGATGCCCCAGAAGGCGCCGAAGTAGGGGATCGGCTCCTGGGAATCGTCCACCTCCCTGCCCAGGAAGAACGCCTTCTTCAGCACGCCGGCCAGGTGGCGCCGGGCCCCGATCATCAACGCGATGATGAACACGGTCAGGCCGCCGAGCTGGTCCAGCCCGCCGTTGATCAGGTATCCCTGGATTGGTTCGTAGACGTGGTACGTCTGCCCCGTGGCCCGCATATAGATCCGCACCACGAAATCGAGCAGCACGAACACCCACACGCTGAACGACATCTCGGCCGGCAGAATGAACGCGATGGCGATGATGAACAGGTGCAGGTCCAGCGCCGCCGGCATGGCGTTCCAGGGCGGCGACGTCAGCACCGGCTCGAGCGTGAACTCCTTGCGAAGGTCCAACCCCGGCACCTCCGGCCAGTACACGTGGACCCCCTCGATGGTGAACAGGGCCACCGCCAGGGCGAATCCCGCCCAGAACATCCGGTTCCGCACGATCACCCCGCCCGGCGTCCCCGACGCCCCCGGCTCGAACGTCGACTCCAGAATCTCCGCATGCGGGAAGAGCAGCTTCTCGTGGTCCACCCACTGACGGCGAAGGATCGAGGCGATGCAGAACTGCAACAGCACGATGAGCACCAGCAGGATCATCCACCACAGCAGGGGCCCGGTCCACACGTAGAACCCCCGCGGCTCCCCCTCGAGATAGTGCGCCGCGTACCGGTCCGCATCCCGGCTCGCCTCGATCTTCCGCTGCAGCTCGAGCCGGTCGGCACGGGCGATCCCCCGCGACTCCCGCAGCAACTTCGACAGACGGGCGTACGCCGAGGCGTCGCCGCTGAACATCCGCGTGCCGTTGCGGATCAACGTATGAACCTGTTCGACCATGTTCCGCCGGAACCCCACCGGCAGCGAACTGGCCCGCAGCGCCTCCTTCAGCGACAGGTACGCCTCGACCCGCTCCCGGGCGTCGTCCTTGTCCCAGTGCCACCAGCGGCGCCTGAAGTCCACCAGTTGCTCCGACTTGATCCGCCGCTCCAGCCCCGCCCACCACGTCGCCGTCTCCGACTCCTTCGCCTCGTCGATCAGCTCGGAAAGCTGCTCGAGCGCCGGCTGGGCCGGCGTGCCCGCCCGCCACGCCTCCTCGACCTGCTCGATCTTCGCCCGCATCGCCGCCGCCCGGTCCGCCGACAGCGGCTCCAGCCGCCCCAGCCGACACCGCATCGAACCCAGCACGACCGACTGCAGCGTATCCCGAACGGGGAGCACCGGCGTGTTTCGCGCGTTCTCCAGCTCCCCCGCCGCGCCGATGGCCGCGGTCAGCGGATCGAAGGCGTGCTCCCGCACGTCGCCCAGGATCTTCAGCAGCGTGCGATACACGGGCTGCTGCGCCCCCTGGCGCTGCCGGAGACGCTTGACCTCGTCAAGCATCTCCCTGGCGACGCCCTCCTCCAGGTTCTCGGCCGACTCGATGGTCCCGACCAGGTCATCGTACGCCGCGAGCCGCCGCTTCCGCACCTCCGGCGTCCAGCGCCAGCGGGGGAGTTTTTCGTCCGGCTCGCGGGTCTCCTCGATCGCCGTTCGCAGCTTCGCCCGCGTCTCGGCATCGATCTCCCGCGCCCCGCCCAGCCGCTTCAACATCGTGTCGTATGCGTCGAGAACACCTTCCGGATAAGCGAGCTCGCGGGGCTCGAGAACGTGGTCGACATTGGACTGAAGGATGTCGACTTCCTCCACCATCTCGTTGCGCAGCGGCTCCTCGAGGCCTTCGGCGTCCCGGATCATCTGGCCGAGTTCGAGATAGGCGGCCTTTCGCTCGTCCCGGTCGACGCCGCGCTCCCGGATCCAGCGCTTCCACGGGATCTTGAGCGGCGGCGGCTTCAGATAGACCCTCGCCTCCTGGACCTCTGGCGGCGGGGTGAGCGTGGGCAGGGTCGCCGTCGCGCTCTGCGACGTCGCCCGCAGCGGCTCGGTCGGCGCGTAGCGAATCCGCACCTCCTTCGCCGGCGGGTCACTGATCCCCGAGTAAAACCAGTTCAGGTTCTCCTGGAACTGGCCGGCGCTCTTCGACCGCTCCTTGTCCTCGATCTGATAGGGCATGACCCGCGGATCGACGGTGTGCAGGAAATCGCGCTCGTAGTTGCTCGCGGCCGTCGCGCCCTGGACCGGGGACGGCAGGCCGGTGAACAGCTTGGCCGTGAACAGGAGCGAGCCGAGAGACACCATCAGCGTGCACAGCACGACCGTGATCTCGCCCCGCGAAAGACCGATCCCCAGCTTGCGCACGATCGCGTTGATGACCAGCAGCACGATCACCGGGAACACGGCGACCACGGGCAGATACCCGCCCGCCATCGCCTGCAGGTTCAATCGCAGGAACCAGTAGGGGAGGAAATAGGCGAAGACGGCGACCAGCACCAGGCTGACACCGAGGGCGCGGAGGCTGAACCAGCGCTCCCCCCCGGCCTGCCCGTCCATCCGCCCAAGGCTCTCTTGCACCTCGAACTGCTCATTGGGAGCTTCCGACATATTGTGCCCTGTCCACCGGAACAAGGGAGTTTGGCCGGGACCTCTCGCCTGGGCTACCAGACGGCGAGATTATACCCGTGACCCACGCGATTGCAAGTCAAAACATAGGGCCTCACCAGGAGCGGTGCATCAACGGATTCTGGTCACGTGGCGTCGGGGGGCACGTACCGATCCACTTCCGCTCTCGCGGAAGCGGCTTGCAGCCTTCGCCCGTCAAGCGGGCTGCGGCCTGCCGGGCCGATACCTGGCCCCCTGATCCTCCCGCGCCGGGAGCATCATGCTGATTTCCCACCTGGGAAATCAGCATGATGCCACGAGGCTCAACTCCTGGACTGGACGCGTCCGTCGCAACCACAATATCTTGATGCACCCGGAGACCGGGGGTGCATCAACGGATTACGATAAGACTTTCGGAGGACACGTACCCGCTCCACTTCCGGTACATGTCCCCCCCCCGGAGCCGGACGCCGGGCGGGGGGACATGACCGGAACGCAAAGTCGTTCCGGATCGTGTCCCCAATGGCG
>JAWODX010000646.1:0-13746 GCA_046483085.1 Planctomycetota bacterium | reverse complement strand
GACGCGCACCGGCTGCCGCTACGGCACCGCGAGGAAGTGAGCGGCCGGGCAGTGAGAACCGGTCGCGCGGATCGTGTGAGTGCGTCAAGATATGGTGGTTGCGGCAAACGCGGTCATCCGAATGGTCGGGGGACAGGATCCAATGGCGGTGAAATAAGGGTTGAAAGAAGCAGCCTCCTTTGTCGATATGGGGTGGTGAGAAAACCGGCCCATACCGAAGGAGGCTGTCTATGTGTATCGTCCAGTCGCCGAAAGAACTTGAGCGAATTCGCAGGATGTTGCGGCAGGCCCCTCTGGTGGCGTTGCGAGAGCGGTTGACGGACCGGCTGATTCTGGCCGCGTGCCGGGAGTGTGGCCACAGGTTCCGGGAGCGTCGCTACGGGCCGGTGGTGACGGTGCTGCATTTTCTGGCCCAGGCGCTCCAGCGGGAGGAGTCGTTCGCTGCGACCTGGCAGGATCTGTGGACGCCCCTGGCGGCGGCGTGCCCGGAACTGGATCTGGCGCGCCCCGATCCGTCGGGCCTGACGCATGCACGCGCGCGGCTGCCCCGGGCGGTGATGGAGCGGCTGGCCGCAGACATGTGCGAGCAGTCCGACGAAACCGTGTCGAAGAGGTGGCGTGGCTATCGGCTTCGGGCGCTCGATACCGCCACCGTGTCGATGCCCCGCGGGGCGGCGTTGTTCGAGCACTTCGGGACGCATCGGGCGCGGAGCACGACCGTGCGATATCCGCTGGGGACGGTGGCCATGCTTCTGAACCTGGATCCCTGTCTGATCCGGGCCTATCGCTTTGGTCCGTTCGATCCTGGTGAGGACCACACTGCGCGTCCGCTGCTGTCGTATCTTGAACCCGGCGACCTGCTCCTGGCAGATCGCGGCTTTTCCGGAACTCCCACGTACGCAAGGATTCGGGCACGCGGGGCGGACTTTCTCATGCGCAAGAACGCCCGTCTTGTCGTGTCGAAACTGCCCGTCATCCGGCGCCTGGGACGCAACGACTTCATCACCGAACTCCCCATGGACAAGCCGGCCCGGAAGCGGGACCCCAGCCTCCCCAAAAACGTCCGCGTTCGCGTGTTCAAGGCACGCTGGACCACGCCCGCCGGCGAAAGGCTCACCGAGTGGTTCGTCACCTCGCTGGAAGACGCCAGCCGTTTCAAGAAGCGCACGCTGGCCAAGCTCTACCATGAGCGCTGGCGGATTGAGACCACCTACCTGGAGTTCAAGCAGATGCTCCACGCCGACGTGCTCCGCAGCAAGACCGTCGACAACATCTACAAGGAACTCGCCGCTCACATCCTGGCGTATCAACTCGTCCGCCTCGTCATCTGCGATGCGGCACGCAAACACCACCAGCGGCCCACCCAGATCAGCTTCCTCAACGCCGCCCGGTGGATTCTCGCCTTCTCCCGGCGCATGGCGGCAGCCGCCACGCTCCGCCTGCCTTTCCTCTACGATCGACTCCTCGATGCCGTCGCCAGTACCCCCGTCGATGTTCGACCTGGACGCCTGGAACCCCGAGCCATTATGCGGGAACCCAAACATTACCCGCGTCTGAGAACCTCCCGAACTGAATGGCGACAGCAGCGACTCGGGAGGGCAAGCTGATGCTTAATTCACCGCCATTGGATCGTGTCTCCCGACCATCCCGGGTCTCCGGCCGGCGGTTGCCCTGCCGCCGGCCGATTGATACACTACACGGGCTACGAGTTGCGCGGAAGGAGGAACAGGTGGAATACATCCGACTCGGTCGGACCGACATCGAGGTGTCTCGAATCTGCATGGGCTGCTGGGCCATCGTGGACCCCGATACGTGGGGCCCGCAAGACGAGAAGGACGCCGTCGCCGCCATCGAGGCCAGCCTCGACGAAGGCGTCGATTTCTTCGACACCGCCGAAAGCTACGGCAACGGCGCCTCGGAAGAACTGCTCGGCCGTGTGCTCGAGCCGTATCGCAACGAGGTCGTCCTGGCCACCAAGCTCCGCAGCTCGTGCATGCGGCGCGACGAGGCGATCCGCGAGTGCGAACAGAGCCTCCGCCGGCTGCGTACCGACTGCATCGATCTGTTCCAGATCCACTGGCCCGACCACGACCTGCCGTTCGAAGAGACCGCCGACGCGCTCGCGACTCTCGTCGATCAGGGCAAGATCCGAGCCGGCGGCGTCTCCAACTTCGGGCCGAAAGACCTCGCCGAGTTCCTCGACGTCGCCCGGACCGAGGTCGACCAGATCGCGTATAACCTGCTGTTCCGCGCCCCCGAGCACGAGCTGCTCGCGCTCTGCGCCGAGCACGACGTGAGCGTGCTCTGCTACTCGGCGATCGCCGAGGGTCTGCTGACCGGCAAGTTCGAGACGGCCGACGACGTGCCCGCCGGCCGCGCCCGCACCCGCCACTTCAGCGGCCAGCGCGAGCAGGCCCGCCACGGAGCGCCCGGCGCCGAGAACGAGGTCTTCGAGGCCATCGACCGCGTCCGGCAGATCGCCCGCCGCGCCGGCCTCCCCATGGTCCAACTCGCCATCGCCTGGCTGCTGCGGCAAGAGGCGGTCGCCTGCGCCATCGTGGGCGCCCGGAACGAGCAGCAGGCGCGGGAGAACGCCCGCTCGGCCGACATCGACCTCCCCGACGACACCCTTGAAGAGCTGGCGCGGGCCACCGAACCCGTCAAGGAAGCACTGGGCCCGAACCTCGACATGTGGCAGGCCGACTCCCGCATCCGGTAAGCCGGGCCAGAACCGACGGACCGAAGGAGAATCCGACATGGACGTGAATGACCCGAGGCTGATTCAGATCACCCGCTCGATCGTCCTCGAGGGCTTCGAGCCGCAGTACGACGAGCTCGACGAGCCGTTCCCGGCCAGCGCCCTCTGGAGCGGCGTGGCCGGCCTGGGCTCCGAGCTGTGGCTCGACACCGGCGATCCCGAGGCGATCGAAGGGGCGTGGACCCGCGAGTTCTCCGCCCTCACCACCAACAACACCCTGCTCAACCGCGAGGTGCAGAAGGGCACATACGACGATCTGGTCCGCCGCTCCGCCGGCGCGCTCCGCGCCGAGCTGCCCGACCTCCACGAGGCCGACCTCGTCCGCGAGATCGCCTTCATCCTCAACGCGTATCACGGGCTGCGGCTCGTCGAGCGATTCGACGCCCACGTCTCGGTCGAGGAGCACACCGACCTCGCCCACGACGCCGACGCGGCGGTCGCCTACGCCCGCCGGTACGCCGAGATCTGCCCCGAGCGGTTCTACGTGAAGATCCCGCTGACCGCGGCCGGGCTGGTCGCGGCCCGCCAGTGCGCCCGGCAGGAGATCCCCGTCAACCTCACCCTCGGCTTTTCCGCCCGGCAGAACGTGCTCGTTGCCCTCATTGCCCGACCCCGGTTCTGCAATGTCTTCCTCGGCCGCCTCAACCAGGTCGTCTCCGAGGCCGGGCTCGGCGACGGCCGGCTCGTCGGCGAACGGACGACCGTCGCCAGCCAGCAGGCCGTGAGCCGCCTGCGCCGGGCTGACGAAGGGCTCGCCACCCGGCAGATCGCCGCCAGCATGCGCAGCGGCGAGCAGGTCCGCGACCTGGCCGGCATCGACGTGCTCACCATCCCGCCCAAGGCCGCCGGCGAGTTCGTCGACATGCACCCCGACCCGGCCGCACTCCGGTCCGCCGTCAGCGCCGACTACCGGCCCCAGTTCGCCGACGACATCGACCCCGGCGAATGGGACCTGGATGGCCTCTGGGACGTCCCGGACGGACTCGAAGATGCGGCCCGCGAGCTGGCGAGTGACGAGACGCTCGACGCCGACGGCCTGCTGGGCGGGCTGGCCGAGGCCGGCTTCGGCGCGGTCCTCCCCCGCTGGACCGAGCCCGACGTGGCGAAGGCGACGTCCGACGGCAAAATCCCCGCGCTCGCCGACTGGCGGCACCGGCTGGCCGCGGACGAAGCCGGGCTCGACGCGCTCATGAACCTCCACGGCCTCCGCAGCTTCGCCACCGACCAGGAGGCGATGGACGAGCGCGTCCGCCGGCTGCTGTGATCGGGCCGGGCAGGCGCAACGGGCCGGGACCCGCCTCTGATATTGAAAGGCACGGCGGACCAACCCCCGCGATGAGCAACGCGCACGAGCAAGAGACGTCGCTCTTTCAGCGGCTGGTCATCGACCCGTTCCGGCTGCGGCCGCGGGCGAAGACGATGGCGATGTTCTACCAGCAACTGGCGGCGCTGCTTGGCGCCGGCCTGCCCGTGCTTCGGGCGCTGGAGACCCTGGGCGACCAGTTCGGCCCGGGGATACTCCGCCGCCGGCTCCCGGCCATGCAGGACCACATCCACCAGGGCGGCGACCTGGGGGGCGCCTTCGCCCGGTTCCCCGAGGTCTTCGGCCCGGTGGCCATCGCCATGATCCACGCGGGGGAGCGCGCCGGGCGGCTGGAGGAGGTGTTTGCCCGGCTGGCCGAAAGCAACCGGCGCCGGGCGCGGTTGACGAGCAAGTTCATCGCCGGCGTCCTCTATCCCGCCCTGCTCCTCCACGTGGCCGTGCTCGCCGTACCCCTCGTCCAGAAGCTCCAGACCCCGGAGCTCTCCTACTGGCAGCTCGCCCTGCCCCGGATCGGCATTCTCTACGGCGCGCTCTTCGTCCTCTTCCTGGCGCCGCGAATGATGCGGGCGACGCCCTCGGGCGCGTACGTGCTCGACCTCCTGCGCAGCGTGGTCCCGGTCTATGGGATGGTGGCGGAGAAGCTCGCGCTGGCCCGGTTCGCGCGGGCGCTGGGCGGGTTGTACGGGTCGGGCACGGAGCTGGCGCGGGCGGTGGCCATCGCGGGCGCCGCGTGCGGGGACGAGCCGCTGCGGCGACGGGCCGAGTCGGTCTCGTACGCGGTCGAGGACGGGACGCCGCTGCACGCGGCGCTGACCGAGGCGGGCGGGTTCCCGTCGCCGTTCCTGAACATGGTGACGACCGGCGAGAACAGCGGCCGGCTCGCCGAGATGCTTGCCAACGCCGCCGAGTACTACGCCGACGAAGCCGAGACCGCACTCACCCGCCTCGTCGTCGTCCTCCCGATCGTCATCTACCTCGGCGTCGCCGTCTACCTCGGCTACGAGATCGTCCAGGCGTACGCGGGCCTGCTCAACCGCACGGTGGGCGAGCCGCTCAAGGCGATCGAGAACCTGCCATGACCGGGCCTCTCCGCGCCGTGTTCCTCGTCGGCCAGACCGCCAGCGGAAAGAGCGCCGTCGGGTTCCGCCTCGCCCGGGAGATCGGGGCGGAGATCATCTCGCTCGACTCGATGAAGGTCTATCGGGGGATGGACATCGGGACGGCCAAGCCGACGCCGGACCGACGCCGCGCCGTGCCGCATCACCTGCTCGACGTGGTCGACCCGCACGAGCACTTCAGCACGGCGCGGTACGTCGAGAAGGCGGAGGCGGCGGCCGAGGCGATCGCCGCCCGGGGGAACGTCCCGCTCTTCGTCGGGGGGACGGCGCTCTATCTGAAGGCGCTGGTGGAGGGGCTGTTCGAGGGGCCGCCGGCCGACCCCGCGTTCCGGGCCGGGGTCCGCCGCCAGGCCGCCGAACGCGGCAACGAGTTCGTCCACCGCCGCCTGGCCGAGGTCGATCCCGAGGCCGCCCGGCGAATTCACCCGAACGACATCCGGCGGATCGAGCGGGCGCTCGAGGTCTACGAGCAGACCGGCCGGCCCATCTCGGACCTGCAGGAGCAGTTCGGCACGCCTCGCGAGGAGTTGGACGCAACCGTGCTCGGCCTGCGGCGCGAGCGAGCCGATCTGCTCCGCCGGATCGACCGCCGCGTGGACCGAATGATGGCGGGGGGGTTGCTCGACGAGGTTCGGCGCCTCGTCTCGCGCCCGGAGCCGCCCGGCAGGGAAGCCCGGCAGGCGCTCGGCTACGCCGAGCTGATGCAGCACCTGGCCGGGGAGCTCTCACTCGACGAGGCGGTCGAGCTCATCAAGGTCCACACCCGCCAGTTCGCCAGGGCGCAGATGACGTGGTTCAAGCGGATGGAGTGGATCCACTGGTTCGAGGTCGGGCCGGACGAGCCGGCGGGCGAGACGGCCGGCCGCCTCCGCCGCTTCCTCACCGATCAGGACGCGCTCCCGCCGCCGCGCACGTAGATGTGGTTCGTGTACACCCACGGCCGGTTCCGGAGCCGCGCCTCGACCCGGTACACCCCCGGCCGGGCGTCCCGATGGACCAGCTCCGTCCCCGTCTCCCGGGCGGCCGGCTCCGCGTTGCGGACGAGGGTGAGTTCGGCGTCCAGCGGGACGGTCGCGGCGAATTCGAGCTCGCCGCCCTCGGCGACTTCGTCGCCCATGACCGCGACCTCGCCGCCGCCTCTTGCCGAGAACCGCGTGCCGGTGGCATCGCCGAGGAGGTCGTAGGCGGCGAAGCAGCGCCCCGCGGCCAGGGCGTCGGTCAGCGCGACCACGTCGGTCGCGGCCCGGTGCGCCCAGGCCGGCGCCAGGACGTGTGTGCGTGCGGTGCGGAAGAGGAACTCGGTGGGGAGCACCTTGAGGAGCGGCCAGCGGAAGCGCGGGATGGGATACCGGCGCTCGTGCGAGTCGAGTGCGGCGATCCCCGCGCAGTGGCGGCGGAGCGCGACCTGGTCCCAGCGCCGGAGGACGAGCGGGTGGGGCCCGGCGATCCGAGCGTCCGGGTCGCGCAGCCCCACGAGCAGGTGCCAGGGGTAGACGCCCTCGACCCAGTCGTGGAGGTAGGACCAGATTTCGATGCCGGCGTAGTCGTCGGTGGCCAGGTCGGGCCAGGCCTGCGGCCTGCGGTAGAGCTTGCCGCGGTCGTTCCGCTCGGGATGCGCCACGAACGCCGTTCCCCCCCGCCGCGCCACCTCGGGCAGGTACTCGTCGGGATGGGCGGCCGCCCACGTGTCGGTCCGGTCGAGCCCGAGGGCGAGCACGTGCCCCTTCGTCGAGGTGATCTCCACGCCGACGACGACGAGGACGCCCTCGTGCCAGCCCTGCCAGCCGTCCTGTTTCGCCCGCAGGGTGTTGTGATCCGAGACGACCACGTAGTCGAGCCCGGCGCGCCGGGCGATGCGGACCACCTCGGGCATGGTCACCGAGCTGTCGGAGTAGCTGGTGTGGACGTGCAGCACGCCCTTGTATTCGTGGAGTTGCTCCATGGTCAGGTTTGTCTGGCGGCCGTCCTCAGGTCGCAGTAGCTGGTCCGGCCGAACAGGAAGAAGAGGCCGCCGACGAGGTAGAGGAGGACGAAGACGGCGTCGCCGAGCGCGCCGATGTCCCCGCCGTTCTCCACCCCGACCAGCGGGAAGAGGAGCGCCATGGCGGCGACGCCCTGGCCCGCCCCACCCGGAAAGAGGGGCAGGACGCGGATGACCATGGCCAGCGGGACGATCAGGGCGCAGTGCTGGAGCTCGATCTCTGCTCCGATGGCCCGGCCGTAGAGATAATAGGCGACGAAGATCGGCGCCTGGGCCACGACCGAGATGGCCGCCGCCCGCACGAAGACCCCCGGATGTTCCCCGTACAGGTGCAGGGCGAGGTAAACCTTGCGAATGGTCGCCCGAAACGGCACCCACTTGCCCAGCCGCTGGACCAGGCGCGCCCGGCGCACCCGCTTGCTGGTCACGGCCAGCGAGGCCAGGAGCATGGCCGCCGTGCCGCCCAGCGTCGCGAGCACCAGCGCCTGCCCGCCGCGAAGCCCCCAGAACCCCGCCCGGCCGACGTCGGTCGACCAGAGCCGGGGGAGGTCGAGCAGGATCATCACGCAGCCGATGACGAACAGGGTGATCAGGCCGAGGAACCGGTCGACGAACACGGTGGTCGCCGCCTCGGCCTTGTTCTCGCGGCCCCGGGCGATGTAGTACATCTTGATCGGGTCGCCGCCCACCCCGCCCGGGGCGACCGCCGAGAAGAACAGCCCGGTCATCGTCAGGATGTACAGCTCGCCCAGGCGCGCGTGGGTGCCCTGCGGCCCGATGAGGACGCCCCACCGGACCGACTGGAGAAAGACGCCGAGCATCAGGCCGGCGAAGGCGAGGACAAGCAGCGGCCAACGGCCGGCCGCCTCGGCCAGCTTGTCCGCACGGATCAGGTTCTGGTGGACCATCCAGGCGATGACCAGCGTTGCCACGGCGATCTTCAGCGACCACCAAAGCCACCGCCTGCGGCTCTTGCGCTTCTCGCTCACGCCGCCAGCATCTCCATAAACGCCTCCACCCGGGTTCGGTTCCGGGCGTCGAGCGGCCCCGGCCGGTCGCACTCCAGCGTCAGCACCGGCACGCGCAGCCGCGAGCGCACGAGCCGGTCCTGGATGCCCCGGAAGCAGAAGCTCTGGACGTAGTGGATGACCGCCGCCACCCGGCGGCGCTCGATCTCGCGCTCCACATCGTCGAGCCGGAAGAAAATGTCGTACGGATACGTGTATCGCCGATACTGCTCGACGAGCGACCCGGTCCGGTAGGGCATGCTGAACTGCCGCTGCATCTCGTTGAAGACGACACGGCCACCGAGCGATTCGAGGGTCGGGTACAGGTCGGAGCAGATGGGCGGGATGCCGATGACCGCCAGCCGGAGGCCCGGCGGCAGCGGGTCCCGGCTCCGCAGTTTGTCGACGAACGCCCGCGCCTGCCGGCCGAACGTCCCCGGGTCGCCCTGGAAGTCGGAGCAGTTGATCTGCCACAGGTGATTTTCTTCGCCGGTGGCCCGGCGCTCCGCCCAGGTCAGGCGGTCGATCTCGTGCACGGGGGCGCGGGCCCCGTCCAGGCGGGCCTTCTCGTTTTCGGCGGCCGCTCGGGTCGTGCCCAGGCGGTCGCAGAGCTTGTCGAGCTCGGCCTCCAGCCCGGCAGCGGCCCGGTCGTATGGGAACGAGAAATCGATCACGTCCACCCCTTCGGTCTGCAGGATCTCGGCCAGGGCGTGCGTGTTGCTGCAATCGCCCCGTGCCACGGCGATCAGGCGGCGGATGCCGTCGCGTCGGGCGGCGGCATAGATGCCCTTGATCCACGCGCAGACGTTGCGCGGAAAGCCCGCCTGCTCGGCCTCTTCAATCAGGGTCGGCGGTTCCGCCGAGGTGATGAACCGGTTGTTCAGATCAACCGGGACGAGCCCCGCCGCGTAGAGGGTCTCGACCGGGACCGTCGTCGTGATGCCGACCCGCCTGTCCTCGGGCACGCGGCTTCCTCCCTGCGGTCGGGACAATTGTACGGGACGGGTCGCGGGGCGCCAAGCCCGGCGCTCAGCGGTCGCCGACGCGGAGGACCCACTCACCGGAGCCCGTCCGCGGCGGGTCCGCGAGCACCGTCTCGACCTGGGCCATGGCGAAGAAGCTCTCGAATCGCTCCTTGTCGGGCGCGAACAACTGGAACGCCCGGCCGTAATGGCGCATCGGCCAGAGGGGGAACCGCACCCGGGCCGACCCGTCGTCCGGGACGGTCAGCGTCACCCGCGTCCCGAACAGCGGGCAGTCCACGACGACTTCGTTCTCGACCGGGGCGACCGACGCCTCCTGCTGCTCGACCGGGCCGTCCAGTTCGGCCCCGTCGACGTGGCAGGTCGCGGTGCGCCACAGAACGAGTTGGAGTGCGACCCGCAGCTCCTTCGCCATCCGCTGCTCGAAGCGGTAGCGGACGGTCGCTGCGTCGCCGTCCGGCTCGAGCTCGAAGCGGACGCGGGCGTGGGCGAAGTCGAGCCGCAGCCAGGAGACGTTGCCGTCCACACCGCTCGCCGCGGCCCGGGGGTAGTACTTCGCCCGCCGGAGGGCCATCGCCATGCTGCCGACCTCGCCCTTCTCCATGCCCGCGTACTTCTCGCCCCGGTCGCCGCCGTAGCCGCTGTCGACCCACGCGTTGTAGAGCGGGTGTTCGGCGGTGACGAGGTTGTGGCCGCCGCCGATCACGACCGATGCGCGCTCGTGCCACAGCGAGATGCGGTTCTGGCGCTCCAGCCGATAGATGAAGAGGGTGTCCTTCGGGACGTCGGAGAGCTGGCCGGAGAGCGCAGTGCACCACGGCCCCTGGCGGCGGAGCACGCCGTCGAAATACGGCGTGTGGTTCTCGAGGACCGCGCCGTCCCGGTCCATCGGCAGCGCGGCAGCGGGTTCGCCGGGCGGCTCCGTCGTACCCGTCCGCTTCGCGTAATAGACGAGCGACTCGGCGGGGAAGGGCATGCCGAAGTAGGCGTACCAGTTGCTCGGCCCGATCGCGCGCGGGTCGTCGAGCCATCCGACGTCGTCCCAGAACCGCATGATGCGGTCGATGTGGGCGGGGCCGCCTTCGGCGAGTTCGAGGCCGGGGGTGAGCCGGCCGTAGTAGCCGGGGGAGGTGCTCTGGCGGCCGTCGAACGCGCCGACGGTGACCCCGTCGGGGAACGACCATCGGGCCATGAAGGTGGCGAGCCGTGCGGCGGCGTCGCGGATCTCGGCGTCGCCCGTCTCCTCGGCGGTGATCGCCAGTGCCCCGAGCTGGAGTGCGTTGTACTTCATCGACGGCCCGTGGTGGCGGCCCTCGTCCCAGAACCCCTCCGGGTTCTGGTAGCGGATCAGTTGCCTCGTCTGGAACGCGGCGAGCTCGAGCCAGTCGGGCCGGTCGAGCAGCCGGCCGACGAGCGCGGTGACCGCGAGCCGCCACGCCTCGTGGTTGGGCGAGGTGAAGAAGAAGGGCTTCGGGATGTCCTCCTCGACGAACCAGGCGACGAACCGCTCCCAGCGCTCGCGGCGGTCGGCGTCGAGCTCGTCGCCGAGCAGGTCGAGCCCGCGGCAGACCATCAGCGGGGGCCACTCGGCGAACCCGCACCGCGTCTCCTCCCACCTCGTCAGCCAGTGGTCGGAGAGGCGGAAGCAGAGGTCGAGCGTCTCGGCCCGGCCGACGTACGGGTTTGCCGGATGCTCGTGGCGGTAGAGGACGAGCAGGACGTGGGCGCCGTACTTGTAGTTCTCGTGTGCGTAGCTGCCCTGGTTCCGCGGCGGCTGGTCGGGTGCCAGGACATCGTCGGCGTCGAGCTCGATCGCCTTCGCACACGAGACGAGGTATCGAACGAGTCGGTCCATCGCTTGCTTCATCGCGGCTCCTTCACTTCTTCGGTTCTTTTTTCGGCGGCGGTTCGTCCTCGAGGTCGCGGACCGCCGCGGTGTCCAAATCGAGCCGGACGACCGCGATGCCCATCCGCGCGCCGGCCGTCCAGATCAGCTTCCGTTTCGGGTCGTACTCGATGCCGGTGCCGACCCCGATGCGGACCTCGGGCCCGCCGATCCGGACGCCGATCCACGCATCGCGCGAGCAGTCGAAACACAGCCAGTACGTCTTGCCGTCCGAGAGATCGACCGTCTTGCCCATGAAGACGAGATCGGCGTTCGGGACGTAAGTCGCCTCGCGGCAGTAGCCGCGGATGGGGACACCGCTGGCGGGTTCGAGCTTCTCGATATCGCCCGTCTTCAGATCGTACGACGCCACCTGCGTCCGATGCCAGAGGAAGAAGAACAGCAGGCGGTTCCGTTTGCTGTCGCACGCCATGCTGTGGCAGTCGACGCGCATCCCGGCGATCGGCTGCTCCGGAGTTTGCTTCTTCCACCGCCTCTTCTCGTTGTCGAGCCACCAGATCTCCGTCGGGCTGGCCCAGACGGCGAGCCCCCGCGGGGTGTTGCAGAAGATGAAGTTATGTCCGGCCTTGTACTTTTTCGGGACGGGCTTGCCGAACGTTCCCTTCCAGTCGCGGGTGGCGGGGTCGTAGACGAAGAACCGGCCGGCGTTGCCGCTGTACCAGATCATCTTCCCGGTGGCCCGGTCGAAGCCGTAGTGGCGGTATCCGTGCTTGGCGTGGGGCCGGCCGCTGTAGGCGGTCGGGATGGGTGGCCCGAGCATCGAGCCGTTCCAGTTGAGCGTAAAGTCCGGCCGATAGCTGCCCGTGCTGCACCGGTTCGTCTCGATGCTGTAGTGGAGGACGTCGGTCCCGCAGTAGGCGGCGTGCCCGCCGCCGTACTGGAGGAGCTGGTCCCGGCGGGTGTCGAGCACGGTCGTGCCCCAGGCGCGGTTCGTGCGCGGGTTGTTGGGCGGCTTGAGCCGGACCCAGGTGTTGGCGGGGATATCGGCGAGCTTCCGGTCGGCGCCCGGCTCGACCTGGCCGGCCTTCTTGTCATACCACAGCGGGTCGCGGCCGACGAAGCGCATGGTGAGCGGCGGGACGCCGAGCCTCACCGCGGCGGCGGGGTCGGTCTTCTTCGCGTCGATCTTCGCCGCCCAAGTCCCGTTACGCTTCGGGCCCCGATGCTGGTCCGCCCGCCGGGTGAGCACGACGAGGTCCTCGCCGTTCGCGGCGACCGGGCCGGGGAACCAGGAGTAACGCGGCGTCGGCGTGAAGCCGAAGGTCCGCTCCGTCGGCTCGGCCAGGACCGCCCACTCGTTCTTCGCGGTGTCGTAGGTCCAGCACCGGCCGGCGCGGCCGAGGCCGTAGCCGCCGACGAGGAGGAGCTTCTGCGCCTTCGGCAGCCAGACCAGGCCGTGGCCGGCACGCGGCGGCGGGGCGGACCGGGGGAACCGCTGACGCCACGTCCGCGTCTTGCAGTCGTAGACCCACGTATCGGCCAGCCGCGCGTCGAGCCGGTCGCCCCCGAACATCACGATCTTCTGGTTCGCCGCGTCGTACGCCCTGGCGGAGAACGCCCGGCGCGGGGGCTGCGGGGCCACGGCCGTCGCGGCCCGTTCGAGCGCGTCGCGGGCACCGTCGGCCGCCCGCAGGGTGGCGACCGCGACCCTCTCGCGCGCGGTCTCGGCGGCCGTGTCCAAGTGGTCGCGGGCCGCCTGGACCTGCCGCCGCGCGAGATCGGCGCCCGGCGGGACCGGATCGGCCTTCGGGGGCAGCCGCCCGGCGAACTCGGCAGCGTCCTCGCGGATCTTCGCCGCGAGTTTCGCGAGGTCCGTCTTCGCCTCGCCGGCCGTCTCGGCGTGATAAAACCGGCTGCGGCAGCGCCCGGCCAGGTCCTTCGTGCGGCGGAAGAGCTCCATGATCCGCTCGTGGTCCTCGCTGCCCCCGAACTCCAGGCGCCGCCACGTGCCGTCCTGGTACGCCCAGCGCCCCTGGCCGCCGAGCACCTCCTTGTTCACGGGGTCGTAGCACATCGCGCCCCAGAGGAAGTCGTCCCACATCTCGGGCGGTGCGGCCTCGCCCATGTCGACGATCCGCCACGTCCGCTTCGCCGGATCGTACTCGGCGGTGACCTTGCCCCAGTGCCAGACGACGACGGCTACCTCGCGGTCGCTGTCCCACGCGTAGTTGTGGTACTGGAACATCGCGCGGTCGTAGCCGGAGCCGAGGTACGGCCGAGCGGTCCCCTCCTTGTCCTTCATGTAGACGCGGTAGTAGCTGCGGCCGGGGAAGCCGGGCGCGTTCGACGGCCCGGTCCGCTCGCCCCACACCCCGAGCTTGCCCCGGGGGAACCGGTTCTCCCAGCGCCGCTTCGCCAGGTTCAGGGTCATCTCGGTGTACGGCGCGGTCCCCTTCTTCCACATCTTCATGGCGCCGCCGAAGAGGACGAACGACGTCTCGCCCGGGACCCAGACCATGCCGGCCGAAGCGCGCTGGAGCTCCGCCCCGGCGCAGATCCGGACCCACGTGTTGGGCGGCGCCTCCCCGAGCAACTTCGGCGGCTCGCCCGCCCCGGCCGACAGGGGCGCGAGGACAACGAGGGCGGCAAGGGCGATCACCCGGTTCATTGGCTCTTTCCTCACGGGAACTTCGGATGCGCTTGGGTGTTGAGGACGTCGGGCGCCCCGA
>JAWODX010000644.1:0-2660 GCA_046483085.1 Planctomycetota bacterium | reverse complement strand
TAGCCCCAGCCCGCGGACCGCGGCAGCCCCTCGCAGGGGCCGACGTTGTTGTGGAGCAGGACCTTCTTCGCAGCGCCCGCCGCCCGGCCGATGGTCGGGGTCACCGCCAGGTCTTTCATTCGCACCTTCGAGATCGGCTCCATACGGCGCCTCCTACGGGACGGTCAGGTCGAATGTGTCGGCGAGCTCGTTCGCCACCCGCTCGGCGACCTGGATGTAGTGGAAGTTCTCCTGCACGTTCCGCCGCCCCTCGTCGCCCATGTTCTTGCACGTGTCGTCCTCGGTGAGCAGCCGCTTGAGGTACTTCGCCAGGTCGTTCACGTCGGCGCGGATCGCGACCTTCTTCGGCTCGGGGAACGCGATGTTCCTCGACCGCTTGTACCCCATGTCGGGGGTGAGCTTCGCCCCCGAGATCGCGATCTCCTGCGCGACCCCGGCGAGCAGCCCGGTGTGCCCGTGCTTGATCGTGTCGAGCATGCCCATCGCGGCCACGCTGATCACCGGCTTGCCGCAGGCCTGCGCCTCGATCATCGGCATGCCGTACCCCTCCAGCCGGCTCGGCGCGGCGTAGATATCGCACGCGTTCATCAGGTACGGGACGAAGTTCCGCGAGAACTGACCGCTCGCGAAGACGACCCGGTCGGCGAGCCCGAGTTGGCGGCTGATCCGCACGTCCTCGCGGAGCTGCCGGCTCGTCCGCGGCTGCGGCCACACCTTGCAGACGTACTTCCAGTCCGGGCACTCCTTCGTGATGAGCGCGAGCGCCTGCATCACCTCCTGCGCCCCCTTGCTGGCCGCGTCCCCGCCGATCGTCAGGATCAGCTTCTCGTCCGGCTGAACCCCGAGCGACTCGCGGACGGCCCGGACCCGCGGGTCGTCGCGCGGGATGGGCCGGAACGCATCCGTGTCGCAGCCGATCGGCACCACCTTCATGTTCTCCACGTTCACCCCGTCGCGGGCATAGGTCTCTTTGACCCACTGACTGGTGGCGAACATGAGCCGCAGCGAACCGAGCACCTCGTGGTAGTTGGCGATGAACCCGTCGGCGACGAGCCAGGGCACCGCGGGCAGGCCGAACCGCATCGGGTGCAGCACGATGTCCGGCGTGTGGCCCCACCAGCCGACGCCGACCACGGCGTCGGGCTTGAACCAGCGGTAGTACCACTCCTTCTCCTGGGCGCCCTCGAACGGCGCGGGCCGCGTCTCGACCCCGATCTTCTCCAGCCCCTGCCGGAGCAGATCGCCCTGCGTCGCCAGCCCGCCCGGGCTCGGCGGGTAGTCGTACAGCACGAGCACCTTCATAGCGCCAGCTCCTCCTCCCCGGCCTTGATGATCGCGAACGCCTCGGGCGAGATGCACGCGCGCACCTCGAACCCGTCCTCAGGATACCCGTATTCGTCGCGGACAATGCGCTTTTTCTCGGCCAGTTCGTCGTCCGACAGGGCCAGCCTCCGGTCGGCCCACGGCGCGGGCCGGCACGCACCGCTCGGGCTCTCCGCCTCGCAGGCGAACGTCCACAGCCGGCGGCAGGAGATCAGTCCCCGGTCTGCCAGCGCCGACACGACCTCATGAACCTGCTGGTGGCGCTTGTGGCCGTACTCGCCGTTCCGGCCGTGCGTCAGGCAGAGGTCCCACTCGTCGGTGGCGAGGTGCTCGAGGACGCGCCCGCCGATCTCGCGTTCGGCGTCGATCGGCTCGAGCGGGTCGCTGTCGTCGAGGCCCGAAATGAAGCCGGTCACCCCGAGCCTGCGGCAGACGCGGTCGTACTTCGGACGCCGGTCGGGGTCGCCGCCGCGACACAGCGCCACGACGGTCCACTCCCAGTCGCGATGCCGGAGGATCAGGCCCCCGGCCCAGATGACCTCGTCGTCCGGATGGGCCACCACGATGGCTGCTCTCATAGCCGGCATTATACCCGTTGCCCCCGCGCTCGCGACAGGCAAAACTCACGTTCCCCTCGTCGAAAAAACCGGATGCCCGACCACCGAAAAATGAGAGTCGGAACCCTCGGCTCCGGTCAGTCGGCAAGAACGCCGCGGATCACACGCGGGCCAAGATGCTGCGGCCCAGTGTGTTGTGGAATTTCGTATTCTGCGTCGTGGGTCTGGCACGCGGATTGCTCTGCAGAATGGTGCGCGTTGCGGGGTGTTGCCCGCAGCCGAGATTCCTGCTTGATCCGCCGTCGAAAGGAGGTGACGCCCGTGCCGAAGAAGAAGAAGGCAAAGGCGAAGAAGGGCAAGGCAAGGGCCAAGGGAAAGTCGCTGCCGAAGCGGTAGCGCGGCCCGGGCCGGAGGTGACTCCCGAGTGGTCTCAGGCCCGAGGGCCACTCCGGCCCGGCCGACGTCTGTCGCCGCAGGCGCTCTTCGAGAGGTGCAAACGGCAGGCGTGGGAGGGTGCTCTCGCCCCTCTCCGAAGGGGACCGGACGGGGCCCGCCTTCCACCACCGTGGAAGCTTGCGCTCGGAGACCTCCAACGGTCCTCCGGTAAGTCGCACTCAAGCGCCCCGCTCCGAGCCCCTCCCCGCCGCCGATCCGTCCGTTCGCGCGGGCCGGGCACCTGGCCCGCGCGACCCATGCCCCGGGACAGGTGCCGATCATGGGAGAACGCCGAGAATGAACCCACCCGCTTCGACCGGGTTCGCCGGACGACTCGCCCCCGCT
>JAWODX010000641.1:0-3787 GCA_046483085.1 Planctomycetota bacterium | reverse complement strand
CCGAGCACCGGCCGACCGCCCTCCACGATCACGCGCTCGCTGCAGCCGATCAGGCTGCTCTTGATGTGCGCGTCCGAGTTCCCCTCCACGTGCCGGTAGTTGTCGTCGCGCGGCACGAGCTTGTTCAGCTCGGCCTGGATGTCCGACTGCACGCTCGGGTCGGCGTTCTCGTTGATGGTGATCGCCGCCGTCGTGTGCGGGCAGAAGACGAGGCACAGCCCGTCGCCGACGCCCTCCTCGGCGATGGCCGACCGCACCTCGCTGGTGATGTCCACGAACTGCGTCCGCGAACTCGTCTTGACGCGGAACTCCTGCATCGCTCAGCCCTCCGGATCGCCCACGATCTGTCTGAGAGCCCCTTGCGCGGGCGCCATGCATTCTCCTGCCAGGCAAGCCTGCCTGCCCCATCGGCAAGAAGCTTACCACTTCGGTGGGGCGGACATTCCCGTCTGCCCGTTCATCAGGCAGAGGCGAGCACGTCGCCGATCGCTCCGTCCAACACCTCGCAGCCCTCGACGATCGCGTCCTCCGTCGACGAAAGCGGCGGAGCGATCTTGAGCAGCCCGCCGCCCAGCCCGACCGGCGAGAACATGAGCAGCCCCTTCTGCATGCATCGCTCGACGATCTCCGCCGCCAGGTCGCCGTCGGGCTCCTTCGTCCCCGGCTTGACGATGTAGACGCCGGCAACCAGGCCCGCCCCGCTGACCGCGCCGCACACGTCGCTGTACTTCGCCCGGACCTCCCGCAGCTTGCCCTGCAGCACCTCGCCCATGGCGGCGGCGTTCGCGGGCAGATCCTCGCCCGTGACGAGGTCGAGGTTGGCGAGCGCCGCGGCGCAGCAGACCGGGTTCCCGGTGTGCGTGCTGGTCATGCTGCCCGGGGGGTACAGGTCCATCAGGTCCTCCCGGCCGAGCACGGCCGAGATCGGCAGCGAGCTGGAGATCCCCTTCCCGAAGCAGGCCAGGTCGGGCACCAGCCCGTAGTGCTCGAATCCGAACATCGTCCCCGTGCGGCCGAACCCCGCCTGCACCTCGTCGAGGATGAGGACCGCGTCGTGCTCGCCGCACCAGGCGCTCAGCTTCTTCGCGAACTCGACCGGCAGGAAGCTCGCGTTCCCGCCCTGGTACGTCTCGCTCATCACGCCACAGACGTCGTCCGGGCCGACCCCCTGGTCGGCGAGCGATTTCTCGAACGCCTCGAAGCTCGGGTCCTCGCAGCGCCAGTCGCCGGGGAAGGGGACCTGGACGAACCCCTCGCGGCCGACGGTGATCCAGTCCTTGAGCCCGGGGATCCCGCCGGCGAGCTGGGCGCCGAGCGTCCGGCCGTGGAACGCGCCCTCGAACGTGACGAGCACGTGCTTGCCGTCGCCGCCGACCTGCCGGCCCGCGGTCCGCGCCAGCTTGATCGCGCACTCGGTCGTCTCCGAGCCGGTGGTGAGCAGGAACGTCTTGTCGAGCCCGTCGGGCGCCAGCTCGACGAGCCGCTGGGCCAGCCGCTGGCGGATCGCGCTGGGGAAGCAGTAGTTGTGCAGCAGGCCGCGCTTCGCCTGGGCCACGATGGCGTCGACGATCTCCGCCCGGCTGTGCCCGGCACTCGCGACGAGCACCCCCGAGCTCCAGTCGAGCCACTGGTTGCCCGCCCCGTCGTAGACGTGCAGGCCGTCCGCCCGCTCCCAGCAGACCGGCGGCTGGCCAGTCATCGAGACCGGCTCGTACCGGTGCAGCTTCTTCAGCGCGTCGAGCGAGCCCGGCCACGGGATCTTCGTCCGGATCCGGCGGTGGCGCGTCTCCACCTTCTCCACGTCCTGGGGCGTCAGCGAGTATTTCGCACCGGCCATTGTTGCCTCCTTGTCCTGCTCCTTGTCTCCGAGCGCGAGGGGGAATCATAGCGAGTCCCCGGCCGAAAAGCAAGGCAACGAGGAGGTGAAGCAAATCTCAAAGGACAGGCACCAACTCCCAAACAAATCCCAAATTCAAAACAGCAAGCCCACGACCACGGACGAACACGGATGGACACCGATCCACAGATTACGCAGATCACGCAGATGAGAAGCGCCGGACACCGATCCACAGATTACGCAGATCACGCAGATGAGAAGCGCCGGACACCGATCCACAGATTACGCAGATCACGCAGATGAGAAGCGCCGGCCACGGACGAACACGGATGGACACGGATCAGAGGGAGAACCATCCCGAACCCGGTGCTTGGGATTCGGTGCTTGTTTCTGATTTCGTGCTTGGGATCTGGAATTTGCTGTTCATTGCCCGGCCCTGCGCCTTCCTGTAGAATTGGACGGGCCGAACGAGGGCAGGAGATGGCGATGATTCCGCGCCGCGAAACGCGAGCGGTCTTCAAGGGCGACGTCCAGGTCGGCGGCGGAGCGCCGGTGACCGTCCAGTCGATGACCACCACCCACACCGAGGACGTGGCGGGTACGGTCGGCCAGATCGGCGAGTTGGCCGAGCTCGGCTGCCAGATCATCCGCGTCGCCGTGCCCACCCTCGACGCCGCCCGGGCCATCGGGCACATCCGGGCGCAGATCGGCCTCCCGCTCGTCGCCGACATCCACTTCGACCACCGGCTCGCGCTCGCGTCGATCGGTCAGGGCGCCGACTGCATCCGCATCAACCCGGGCAACCTGCGCAGCCGGGACGACGTGGCGGAGGTCGTCCGCGCCGCGAGGGACGCGGGCATCTCGATCCGCGTCGGCGTCAACTCCGGGTCGGTCCGCGAGCGGAAGGGCCTGGAGATCGCCGACCGCGGCGGCGACCTCGCCGGGCTGATGGTCGAGGCGGCCCGCGAGCACTGCGCGATGATCGAGTCGCTCGGGTTCGGCGACGTCGTCGTCTCGCTGAAGGCGTCGGACGTGCCCACGACGCTGGCGGCGAACCGCGCGTTCGCCGAGCAGACCGACTACCCGCTGCACCTGGGGGTGACGGAGGCGGGGACGGCGGCGACGGGCACGGTGAAGTCGGCGGTGGGGATCGGGACGCTGCTGGCCGAGGGGATCGGCGACACGATCCGGGTGTCGCTGACCGGCCGGCCGCACGACGAGGTGCGCGTCGGGCACGAGATCCTCCGGTCGCTCGGCCTCGAACACCGGGGGATCGAGATCGTGTCGTGTCCGACCTGCGGCCGCTGCGAGATCGACCTGGCCCGCCTGGTCGACGAGGTCCGGCGCAAGCTCCCGCCGACCGAGCAGCCGCTGACGGTCGCGGTGATGGGCTGCGTGGTGAACGGGCCGGGCGAGGCGGCCGAGGCCGACGTGGGGATCGCCGGCGGGAAGGGGTTCGGATTCCTCTTCCGCGGCGGGAAGAAACTGCGAAAGGTGCCCGAGGGCCGGCTCGCCGACGCACTCGTCCGCGAAATCGAGAGCATGCTGCACGACAGGGCAGAGGACACGGCTTGAGTCCTGAATCATCAGGGAATTGTGGGGGAGCCTTCTTGGAAGAAGGCTTCCCCCACCCCCCCTCCAAGAACTTCCGGGGAAATGCCGTTTGGGAACATCCCAAACGGCATTTCCAACCGAGTCGTTTTGGGCGTGTGAGGGACTTCGGTCGGAAATGTCGGTTCGGCTCGGCCGAAACGGCATTTCCCGAAAGTTTACCGGGAGAGGGGTGCGGGGAGAACCCCCCTTTCCCCAAAGGGGGTTCTCCCCGCTCGTTTCCGGGCATCTGGCTGGCGTTCCGACCGCACAAGCCGATCATCTGGAGGGCTAACCAATGGTACACACTCGGCAACTCCTCCCGATTGAGGCCCTCGTAGTCGATGCCGTCCAATCCAG
>JAWODX010000605.1:0-2628 GCA_046483085.1 Planctomycetota bacterium | reverse complement strand
GAAAGCGCCTGGTTCCTCCCCGCCGGCATCCGCCGCACCTCGCGGGCGCTCGGGCTCGCCAGTGATTCGTCGTACCGGTTCGAGCGGGGGATCGACCCCGCCGGGGTCGACTGGGGCTCCGAACGAGCGGCAGCGATGATTGTCGAGATCGCCGGCGGCGAGCTCGCCGACGGCGTGATCGACGTGGGCCGCCCGCCCGGCGAGCCGGCCGTCGTCCGCCTCCGGCCCGACCGCGTGAGCCACGTGATCGGCGTCGACATCCCCGCCGACCGGCAGCGGGCCATGCTCGAAGCGCTCGGGCTCGAACCCGTCGACGAAGAGGACGACGCGGTCACCTACCGCGTGCCGTCGTGGCGGCCCGACGTAACCCGCGAGATCGACCTGATCGAGGAGGTCGCCCGCCTGTACGGCTACGACCAGGTGCCGAAGGAGACGAAGATGCGCGTCCGGGCGGTCCCCGAGCAGCCGTTCGACCTGCTCGCGCGGATGGTCCGCGACCTCGCGTCGTCGATGGGCTACAACGAGGCGCGGACGTCGAGCTTCTCGGCGACCGAGCCGGCCCGTCAGTTCCGGCACTGGTCGCCGGAACCGAACGTGCTCCGCAACCCGGTGAGCCAGGACGAGCCGGCGCTGCGCACGAGCCTCCTGCCCGGCCTGCTCGCCGCGAAACGCACGAACCTCCACAAGGGCACGCCGGCCGTGGCGCTCTTCGAGCTCTCGCGGATCTATGAACGCACCGCCGACGGGCCCGGCGAGCGGACCTGCCTCGCGTTCCTCGACGACGACGGGTTCGAGTCGCTCCGCGGGGCGCTCGACGTCCTGTTCGAGCACCTCGGCCTCGCCGGCCGGGTTCACTACGCGGAATACGGCGACGCGAACCTGGCGGCGGGCGCGTCGGCGGAGCTGACGTTGGACGGCCGCCGGCTGGGGCTGGCGGGCCGGATCACGACGGAGGCGGCGTCGCGGCTCGGCCTGAAGGACGCGCCGGTGGTCGCGGAGCTCGACTTCGATGCCCTGCTCGAGGCGGCGGAGCTGGGCCGGCGGTACCGGCCGGTCGCCAAGTTCCCGCCGGTCAAGCGCGACTTCTCCGTCGTCGTCGACGAGTCCGTCACCTGGCACCAGCTCGAGGAGTGCGTGCGCGAGCAGGTCGGGCCGCTCGTCGAGGGTATGGAATTCCTGAGCGTCTACCGCGGCGAGCAGATCGGCGGGAACCGCAAGGCCGTCGCGTTCTCGCTGACGTTCCGGGCCGAGGATCGCACCCTGACCGGCGACGAGGTCGACGAGGCCGCGTCGAACGCGATCCGGGCCCTCGCCGACCGATACGACGCCGAGCTCCGGCGCTGACCCGGCCTTCGCCCGCACAGACCGGCAGCGAACCACGCCGTTAGCCTTTGTTACGCGCATTTTACACACAGCCGCCGGCGCCCGGTGTAGACTGTAGCAGGCAAGACCGCGGCACGAGCGTTCCCGGCGGAGGACGGAAGCGATGGGAAGTCACACGAAGACGCAGCGGCACGGGCGGCTCCGCGACGGCGCCCGCGGGGACGCGTTCTTCCGCGAGCACGGCTACACCCGGGCGCCCGCGCTCGTCCAGTGGATGGCGACGCTCCGCTGCCCGCTGGAGTGCGAGCACTGCCTGGCCGCGGGCGCCGGCGCGCCGGACATGCCGCTCGGCGACGTCGGCGATCTCGTCGAACAGGTCGCCGAACTCGGCGTCGAGGAGTTCCTGCTGACCGGCGGCGAGCCGCTCGCCCGGCCCGACCTGCCCGAGGTGATCGGCGTCCTCCGGTCGAACGGCGTCCGCTGGAGCCTGAACACGGCGGTGATGCCCGGCCGGCGCGTCCGGGCGGCGATCGAGGCCTGGCCGCCGGGGTTCGTCGCCGTCAGCGTCGACGGACCGCGCGGGCTGCACGACCGGTTCCGCGGCCGGCGCGGCTCGTTCGACGCGGCGATGGCGAGCATCGCGTATTTCGCCGACGTGGCGCCCGACGGCGTGGCCGCGGGCACGACCGTGACGGCGCGGAACGTCGGCCGCCTGCCGGGTACGTTCGGCGTCGTGCTCGCGAGCGGCGCGACCTCGTGGGGGCTGCACCTGCTCGTGCCCGAGGGCCGCGCCCGCGACCGCCGAGACCTGTTTCTCTCGAAGGGTCAGCTCCGCGGCCTGCTCCGGTTCGCCGCGTCGAAGCGGAAGCACTTCCCCGTCGAGATGGCCGACGAGATCGGCTGGTGCGGGTTCTGGGATCCGCTCGTCCGCGGCGAGCCGTTCTTCTGCGGCGCCGGCCGCGCCGGCTGCGTGGTCCTGCCGGACGGCGAGGTCGTCCCGTGCACGACGCTCGACCGGTCGACGAGCGCGGGGAACGTGCTCCGCCGGCCGCTGGCCGAGATCTGGGAGACGGGGTTCGCGGAGCAGCGGAGCTGGACGGCGACCGGGCGGTGCGCCCGCTGCCGGTATGCGTCGGCCTGCGGCGGCGGGTGCTGGCTGCAGCGGCGGCACGGGACGGAGTGCTTCCGGGAGGTGTGGCGGGTACCGAGGGCGGTCGCTGCGGCCGGGCTGGCTCTCTCGCTCGGGCTCGGTCTCGCGGCCGGGGCGGCCGACGCCGCGGACGCGGATCCGCCCGGCAAGCCGCC
>JAWODX010000592.1:0-6482 GCA_046483085.1 Planctomycetota bacterium | reverse complement strand
CAGTCTGCGCAATCTGCGAAATCTGCGGATTGTCGACCTCGGACAATCTGCGGATTCACCGGTCCGTCCGCTCGTGCAAGGGGAGCAAGGCGCTGCGCTCGATGTCGCCGAACTTCATCTGCTGGGACGTGCCGCCCCGCGGCCGACGGGTCCGGCTGAACGAGACCGGCAAGAAGTACAAGTTCACGGTGGAGGAGGGAGGCCGCGAGATGCCGGTCTACGTGCTGCGGCGGATGGAGGGCATCCGCGTGCTGTCCACGCGCGAGCTCCGCGACCGCGGCGTCCGAATCTGACCGGTCCCGCCCGGGGCCGTGTCCCCGCTTTCCCTCGCCGCGCGTATTCCGTATGGTATGTGGGTGCGCGGCCCCGTCGTGTCATAGTGCGGAGAGCAGGAGAGATCATGTCCGATGGAAACACGGCCAGAGAGGGGGCCGGGGCAAACGGGGGAGACGGCTCCTTCGGGCGCGACGTCGCCATCATCGCCGGTGCGGCGGTCGCCGGTGCGGCGGTGCTGGTGGCGGCCTTTCCGGGCCGGGTCCTGCCGTCGATCACGCACCGGCTGATGGGCCTGCCGGGCCCTGGGAGCGGGGTCTGTGCGGTCTTCGGCCCGGCGGTCATGCTCCTCGCGCTGGTCGTTCACCGGTTCGTCCCGCGGCGCGGCGCGATCCTCATCTTCTGCCTGGTGCTGGGCGTGGCGCAGAACGCGTTGATGCCCGTCGTGTCGCCGGGCGCGAAGACGGTAGGCACGGTGGGGCCGTTCGCGCTTCGGGTCCTGGCGGTCGCGGCGCTCGGCGCGTTCCTGGAGGAGGCGGTGTATCGGCTGCGGCGTCGGCCGGCCTGGCTGCGGTACCCGGCGTCGGCGATCCCGGCCAACGTGGCGTTTCTGCTCTTCTACTGGGCGGCGATCTATCCGCTGGCGGGGAAGCCGGGGGTGAAGCTGCGGAACGCGGCGGTCCTGCTCGCGGCGGCAGCGGGAGCCGCGGTCATCGCCAGCCTGATCCCGCTGCTGATTCGATGGGTTTGGCCGCGCAGCGCGAAGAAGATCTGAGCGGGCACGGGCGGCAGTGACGCGCGAACGGCAGCCGGCGGCGGTTCGAGCGGGAGTCAGACGTCCCGGGCCTCGGCGACGTTAGTCGTCGTCATCATCGTCATCGTCGTCCGTCTCGACCCCGAGTGCCTTGTCGAAGATGTCGGTCATGACGTCCTCCGGCACGACTTGTCCGGCTCGCAGGTGCTTGAGGATCGCGTCGTGGTAGGCGTTGATGCGCTTGATGCGGAAGCGGGCCTGCTGGACGATGACGGCCTTGATCGCTTTCACCTTGCCGACCACGCGGTCGTACTTCGTTTTCGCGGTCTTGTATTCGTCGAGCGCGATGGCGGCGGCGGGCGACTTGGTGATCGTGGTGCTCTTGGAGAACCCCACGCCGAGGTTGCTGCCGGTGATCTCGGGGCCGGTCGTCTCGATCTCGTCGATGTGCTTCGCGAGCAGGTCCTTCTTCTTCTCGAGCCTGCCCCGGAGAACCTCGACCTTCGCCACGTACTTGTCGCGCAGTTTCTCGTGCTGCGCGCTGGCGATGTCCTTCGCCTTCTGGATGTACTTGTCGCGCAGCTTCGTACAGGCCCTGGCGAGCCGACGGAGCTCCGCCTTCTCGTCCTCGGTGAGCTCCTTCTTCTCGGGCTCCTTGTCCGGCAGGCCGAGCACGCCTGCGTCTGCGCCCGGGCTCGGCGGCTCGGGCTTCGGCTTCTCAATGTGGATCGCGGCGATCCTGGCGCCGGAGAACGTCTTGTCGCCGGTCAGGGAGACCACGGTGACCGACTGAAGCGTCCCCACGTGGAGCTGCCCCTTCTTGGTGAGGATCTGCCACTGGCCGTCCTTGCGGACGCCCATCTTGATCTCGTCGCGGGCGACCTCCTGCGGCTTGCCGCGCACGTCGAGGGTGAGCTTGCCGATCTCGCCCTCGATCTTGCTGTCGTCGCGGAGGAACAGCGTGTCGGCCCGCGCACCGAGCGAGAACATGCCCGCGAGCAGAGCCACGGCGGCAAGAATCAATCGCATGCGAACCTTCTCCCTCCAGTCCCCTAATTATAGCGCTTCTCTCGGCGGTTGGGCGGAAAAAACACGGGAAAGAAGAAGGCGGTTTGCCTGCCCGCGTCGCGCGGACCGACGGGGGCATCCGATCGCTGCGGCCTTTGGTCAGGCGAGGTCGAACGAGCGTGGCGCCTGTTCCTGTTCCTCGGTCTCGCGGACCTTCTCCCTCAACTCCTTGCCGGGCTTGAAGGTGACGACCTTGCGGGGGGGAACGGTGACCTCTTCGCCTGTCTTGGGATTGCGGGCTTTTCGGCGGGCGCGCTGCTTGACGCTGAAGACGCCGAAGTCGCGGAGTTCGAGCCGGCCTTCGGTCACCAGTGTCCGTGTCACCGTGTCGAGGAATTCCTGGACGACATTCTTCGTGTCGATCTGCGAGAGATCGAACGTGTCCGCGATGTGTTTCACGATATCCTTCTTCGTGGTGGACATACGGGGCTCCTCAGAACAAGCAATCCTCGGCCGGGAAACGATAACCCACTCCGACAGGCAGATATTTGAGCAGGTCGAACGCCGTATGTCAAGCCGAAAAACGAATTTGCGACGTTTCCCCTCGCGGCGGTCAGGGCCGCTCGTCGTACTTGACCAGTTCGTCGTATCGCCACGAGGCCGGGTCGCCCGTCGCCTCCATCCACGCTCGCAGCCGGCCGCGCATCTCGCCCGCCCCCGCCCGGTACGCCGGGTCGTGGATCACGTTCCGCGTTTCCTGCGGGTCGACGGCCAGGTCGTAGAGCTCGTCCTCGTTGGACGCGTTGAACCCGTACTTCAGGTCGCCGTGCCGGACCGTCCGCTGTGTCGTCGCAAGCTGGTTCACGCCGCCAAACTCGGTGACGACCGTGTCGCGCCAGTCGGCACACTCACCCGCCACGAGCGGCAGCAGCGACCGGCCGTGCACCGAGTCCGCATCCCATTCGGCCCCGGCCAGGTCGAGCAGCGTCGGGTACACGTCGGCCAGCGAGACGAATTCGTCGACCTCCCGGCCGGCGTGCGCCGCGTCGGGGAACCGCACGATGAGCGGGATCCGATGCGTCTCCTCGAAGTGATGCCAGCCCTTGTCGGTCAGTCCCCCGTGGCTGCCGAGCGTCTCGCCGTGGTCGGCCGCGAAGACGACGACCGTGTCGGCCAACTGCCCGGTCTGCTCCAGGTGCTTGAGCATGCGGCCGATCTGCGCGTCGATCAGCGTGGTGAACGCATAGTAGTACCGGACGGCCGTCTCCCAGTCGGCCCAGTCGAGCTGCTCGCGGTCGGGATGGATTTTGGCGTGATGCGGGCCGGGGGTCTCGCGCGAGGCCCAGTCGAAGTTGGGCCAGGGCGGGATCGACACATCGCGGTACAGGTCGATGAATTCGGTCGGGACATAGTACGGCCCGTGCGGGCCCCAGAAGTTGTGCCAGACGAAAAACGGCCGGCCCCGTTCGACGAACCGGTCGACCAGCGAGTTCGTGTGCTCGGCGAGGAAGTAGGGGACGGTCGATTCGACCGGGCCCGCCAGTTCGCCCGACGGCCAGACCTTCCGGGCCGATTCGCTCCACGGCCGCACGTCGTGCCGGTACCCGTGCTCGGCGAGGTAGGCCTGGTATTCGGGGTACCGGAACCCGCCGCCGCCGTGGCCGGGGAAGTTCTGCCCCTCGAAGCCCACGTCCCTCGGCAGCGAGGGTTCGTTCGGCGCCCCGTAGGCCTCGGTCCGGTCCGTGCCCAGGTGCCACTTGCCGGAGTAGCCGAGCGAGTATCCGGAGCTCTCGAGCCGCCGCGAGAGGAGAGCAGGGCGGTCGCGCAGTTCGTTCACGTTGCAGCCCAGGTTGTGGACGTTCGAGGTGACCCCGTGGCTGTGCGGGAACTGGCCGGTCAGGATCGTCGCCCGGGCCGGGCTGCACACCGGGCAGGTGGTGTACGTCCGTTCGAACCGGACCCCCTCGCGGGCGAGCCGGTCGATGTTCGGCGTGCGGCAGGGCGTCTCGCCGTACGCGCCCACCGCCGACAGGCGGTGCTGGTCGGTGAAAATCAGCAGGAGGTTCGGGCGGTCAGCCATCATGCGTTCCTTTCGGGTTCCGGTTGGGGCACGCGACGCGGCCACGCAACGGCGTCGCGCGCCCGCTGACGACGGACGCGGTGCGACTGGGGATCGCCTCTTGCAGGGCGGCCCTCACGTCAGTTGATCACGACGCAGCCGGGGCCGAGGACCTGCCGGGGGACCTCGTCGAACTCGAGCTTGAACACGCAGATGCCGGCGATCGGGTCGGGGCACTCGTCGGGCAGGTCGTAGAGGATCGCGCGGTCCTCGAACTGCTCGAAGGGGACTTCATCCCCGGAAGCGAGGATCGACGCCCGGACGAGCTTCGCCTGGAGGCCGCCGATCGCCAGTTCCGTGCCCGCGGCCCCGGTCCGTTCGAGCTTCCCGCCGTCGACGTAATGCCACGCACTCTTCGGCGCGGTGCCCGGCCAGCGGTCGCACCAGTAATACGCGGTCCGGCCGCGCAGCGTCCACTTGCCCGTCTGCGGCCGGTCGAGCAGGACGTCCGCGCGGTCCATGTCGCCGTACATCGCCTCGCCGTTCTGCTCGACCCACCTGCCGACGGTCGTCAGCCGCTCGACGGCCTCGTGCGGGATCGACCCGTCCGGGGCCGGGCCGATGTTGAGCAGGAGGTTCCCGCCGCCCGCCGTCGCCGTCCGCAGCATGTGCACCACCGACCGGGCCGAATGCCAGTCGATCGCCCCGGGCATGTAGCCCCACGCGCCGTTGAACGTCATGCAGGCCTCCCACGCTCGCCCCGCCTGCTCGGCCTGGACGGTCTCTTCGGGGGTGCCGAAATCCTCGGGGAGCTTCGCCCGATTGTTGATCAGGATGTCCGGCTGGAGCTCCCGGATCATCGCGTTCATCTTCTCCGTCTCCCACGCGTCGGCGTCGGGCAGCGGCCACGACACGTCGTGCCAGAAGACGTCGATCGTCCCGTAGTTCGTGCACAGCTCGCGGATGCACCCCTGCAGGTAGTCGAGGAAGCGCCGGCGGGCCGCGCCGTCCCGCACACAGTCGACCCCGTCCGGGTGATGCCAGTCCATCAGCGAGTGATAGAACCCGATGCGGAGGCCTGCGTCGCGGCAGGCGTCGACGAACTCCCGGACGAGGTCCCGGCCGGGGCCGCGCCGGACCGCGTTGTAGTCGGTCAGCCCGGTGTCCCAGAGGCAGAACCCCTCGTGGTGTTTCGTGGTCATCACCGCGTATTTCATGCCGGCTTTCACGGCCAGCTCGGCCCAGTCGCGCGCCGGCTGCGGCTTCGGCTCCCAGGTGTCGGCCAGCTTCTCGTATTCCTCGACCGGGATCCGCTCCTTGTTCATCACCCACTCGTGGCGGCCCAACTGGGAGTACAGGCCCCAGTGGACGAACAGGCCAAACCGGGCCTTCCGAAACCAGTCCAGGCGCCGGGCGCGATCGCGTTCCGCAGACTCATCCGTCACGGTACTTCCTCCTCTCACAAGTTGCGACGATTATAGGGGCGTGCCGCGCGGCCGCAAGGCGGTTCACGTCTCGGGGCTGCCGCGTTGCAGCCGACGCCGCGCCGCGCTCGCCGATGCGCGAACTTGCAGACCCTACGCGATCCCGATAAGATGAACGTGGATGGGCCAACGGACACACGACCGGTGCAAACGGAGAGATACACATGTCCAGTCGAGCGAGAATCGGGCTCGTGGTTCTGGGGATCGGCCTGGCCGGCTGCCAGGGCTACCACCGGGGGTTCCTCACCGGCGCCGAGCGCGAGATCGACCGGATCCTCGACGAAAAACGATACCAGGCGGTGGGCCAATGGCAGGAGAACGCCCGGTATCCGGAGCCGGCCCCCGAGCCGGAAACCGAGTCGGAGACCTCGACCGGCCCGGCCGAAACCGAGACCACCCTCCCCGAGTCGAAGGCCCACGTGTTCTCTCTCCGGGAGACGATGAAGACGGCGACGATGAACAATCGCAACTTCAAGTCGCAGTTCGAGGCCCTCCAGCTCTCCGCCCTCGACGCCGCGCTCCAGCGCCGGAACTTCGGGCCCATCATCAGCAACACGCTCTCCTACGTATACGCAAACAGCCCCAGCACGAACGCCGACGGCAATGCGTCCGCCTCGGTCGGCGTCAGCAAGATCGTCCCCACCGGGGGAACGGTCGAGACCTCCACGTCCGGATCGGTCAACGACGACTACGAAGGCGGCGACACCACGTATGCGCACGACGTCCGCGTCTCGTTCGAGCAGCCGCTGCTTCGGGGCTACGGCTACGACGTCGCCTACGAGGACCTGACTCAGGCCGAGCGGAACGTGCTCTACGCCCTGCGCGATTTCGAGCTGTTCCGCCAGGACTTCACCATCGACGTCGTCCGGCGCTACTACAGCATCCTCCGGCAGAAGCAGGTGGT
>JAWODX010000555.1:0-15139 GCA_046483085.1 Planctomycetota bacterium | reverse complement strand
GCTCGACGGTCTCCGGGCCAGCGCCGGCTGCGGCGAGGTGGAGCGGGGTGGTGCCGTCCTCGTCGGCGAGTGCCGGGCCGGCGCCGGCGGCGATGAGCGCGCGGGCGGTTTTCGTGCGGCCGGCTCGGGCGGCGCGGAAGAGCGGCGTCCGGCCCCGGCTGTCGCGGGCGTCGGGTCGGGCGCCGTGCTCGAGCAGGGTCTTCACCGCCTCGATGAGTCCGCGACTTGCCGCCAGGTGGAGCGGGGTCTGTCGGTCGGCGGCGGCCCGGCTGAGCACCCAGCGGACATGCCCGCGGCCCCTGGTCCACACCTCGGGCTGGAGCCGCCGGGCGGCGGCGTCCATGTCGTGCGCGTCGCGGGCGTTCACGTCGAGCCCGCGTCCGATGAGGAACTCGATCATTGGCGGGTGCCCGGCGGCAGCCGCGCTGTGCAGCAGGGTCCCGCGCAGGAACCCGTGATACACGCGGCTGCGGATCGTGAGTGGGACGCCGAGCTCGGCGAGGCGGCGGGCGGCGCGGACGCGGCCGAGCCGGGCCGCTGCCCGCAATGCGTCCTCGCGCGCGGCCGTGTCGTGGTGGGGGAAGACGGCGGCGACGATCTCGGGGCTCCCGCTCCGGGCGGCCTGTTCGAGCAGGCCGGGGGTGTCGGCCCGCCCGCCGGCGTCGCGCACGGCGTCGAAGACCGTGCGGTTGCCGCTGCGCGCGGCGGCGTGGACCGGTGTCAGGTCCTCGTCCTTCAGGCGGGCGTCGACGTGCGCTCCGTGCTCGAGGAGCGCCCGGACGACGTCGAGGTGGCCGGCGGACGCGGCATGATAGAGCGGCGTCGCGTGGGCGGTGTCGCGCGCGTAGACGAGCCGCGAATTCGAGCGGAGCAGTTTCCGGACGCCGGCGGCATCGCCGGCCACCGCCGCTTCGACGATCGCCCGGGCCGATTCTGTCTCGGATAGCCAGTGGTCGTCGCCCAGGATATCGAGCCCGGCGAATCCGAGGAGGAGGTCGGCGATCTCGACGGGATTCACGCCGGCGCGGACGGATGGGTAGCCGATGGTGGCGTCGGCGCCGAGCCACCAGCCGTCGGCCCGCTCGGTGCCGGGCGGGATGGTGCGGAAGTACATGCGTCGGTCGGTGCTCTCGGGCCAGAGCAGGCCCCAGGCGGTGAAATGCCAGACACGGCGCACGTCGTGCGGCGTGCCGGCCGCCGCCGTCCGCGACTCCATCGCGCGGGCCATGTCGGGCGAGCGGCCGTCGGCGTCGGCCCAGAGCAGAGGCGGCAGGAAGACCGAGCCGGCGGTCTCGTCCCAGGCGAGCGCGCCGGCGCCGCCGGGCCCGTCCCAGCCGCACTTCCGGACGTACGGGGCGGTGCCGTAGCCGATGGCCGGCAGGCGGAGCACGTGGGCCCGGGCGTGCAGCCCGAGCCCGTATCCGGCGCTGAGCCGGACGCAGTCGGCGGCGTCGCGGAAGCGGTCGCCGACGTACTCGCCGACGGTGCGCGGCGCGGTGCAGCCGGCCGCGAGGCAGAGCGCGAGCAGGGCCGGGAGAGCGGGCCGGCGCGGTGTCGGCGGGCGCCGACGGGCGCTCTCGTCCGGGCGTCCTCCGAGTGGCCCCATGTCGATCTCCTACACCGTGCTCCCGTCGATGGTGCCGACGCTGATGTCGAGCTCGTCCCGCTCCTTGACGTCGGTGATCTGGCCGTCGGTGAGGTAGACGACGCGGTCGGAGGCGGCGAGCATCTTGTGGTCGTGGGTGGCGGTGATGACGGTGACGTGGAAGTCTTTCTTGAGAGCTTCGAGGATGCCGATGATCTCCTCGCCGGTGTGGAGGTCGAGGTTGCCGGTCGGCTCGTCGGCGAGGATGATGGCGGGGTCGTTGGCGAGGGCGCGGGCGACGGCGACGCGCTGCTGCTGGCCGCCGGAGAGCTGGACGGGCTTGTGGAAGACGCGGTCGCCGAGGCCGACCTTGCCGAGCAGGAAGGCGGCGCGGTCCTGGGCGTCGGCCTGGGTGACGCCGGCGAAGAGCATGGGCATCATGACATTTTCGAGCGCCGTGGCGACGGGGATCAGGTTGAAGGTTTGGAAGATGTATCCGATCTTGTGGCAGCGGAGCCAGGCGAGCTCGAAGTTATCGAGTGCGGCGATGTCCACCTCGTCGATGAAGACCTCGCCGGTGTCCGGCTTGTCCAGCCCGCCGATCATGTTGAACAGGGTGGTTTTCCCCGAGCCGCTCGGCCCCATGATGGAGACGTACTCGCCGCGTTTGACGGACAGGTCGACGCCGCGGAGGGCGTGCACGGGGTGGCCGCCGAGGTAGAACGTCTTCTTGACGGTCCGGGCGCGGACGACGTGGACGGCGAGCAGGAGCTCTTCCCGTTCCGTCAGATCGTCGGCGGCTTCCAGGTCGGGGGGGTCGTTGCTGGGGTCGTTCATCTCAGACCTCGGAACGCATGGCTTCGACGGGCTGCATCTTCGCGGCCCGCCAGGCGGGGAGCAGCGCGCCGGCGACGGTGAGGCCGGTGCCGGCGAGCTGGCAGATCAGGCACAGCCGGACGAACTCGGCGACCGGGATCAGCGTCCACGTCGACATCCCGTACGATGATAGGCCTTCGACCAGGGTCAGGGCAAGGCCGATGACGACGCCGAGGGCCGTCCCCACGAACCCCTGCAGGGCGCTCTCCAGCAGGAACAGCTCGACGATGAGGAAGTCGAGGGCGCCCAGGCATTTCATGGTGCCGATCTCGGCGACTCGTTCGCTCACGCTGAGCAGCATGGCGTTGAGGATGCCGACGAAGCTGACCATCAGGGCGAGGCCGACGAGCCACCAGGTCTGCGTGCGTTCGTCCTCCTCGTCCTGCTCGGTCTGCAGCGCGCCCTCCTTCTCGAGCCGCTGGCGGACCTCGCGCGGGCCGTGCTGGAGGACGTGCTTGGTCAGGGCGTCGGAGCAGACGATGTAGGTGAGGAACGCGAGGGCGAGGATGATCCCGCTGGTGACGAGGAGCGACCGGAGCAGGCGCACGCGGATGTTCTTCCAGGCGATCTCGAACGCCTTGCGGAACGGGAGCTGCTTCTGCTTCTCGATTCGACCGTGTAGTCGCGATGCAGCCAACGCTATGACTCCGCTCTGCGGCCCGTGTCGGGCCGGTGTCTGCCGGCCCCGCCGGCGGCGATGGGGCGCCTGGCCGTTCTCATCGGTCGTCTCTCCGGACCCGCTTCTTGTCCATCGCCATGAGCACGAGGCCCTTCGCCATGAGGGTCTTGAGGAAATGGGTGACGGCGGTTTCGGCCTCGGAGCTGCGGACGCTGTGCTTGTTGGCGAATTTCTTGATCAGGGTTCGCACGCTGGTGTGGCCGTCACACCACTCATAGACCTCGCGCCCGACGACGTCGAGGCCGAAGGTTTTTTCGACTTCGTCGGTGCTGCGGAGCCACCGGAAGAGGCGGGGCCGGGGCATGCGGACGGTGACCTCGAGCCCGCCGTTCTCGCGCTCCTCGGTCCGCACGGTCGGCGCCTGCTCCGGCCGGGCCGAGAACGCCGCCTTCCGGTCGATCGGTTCCTTCCGGCCTCTCACCACAGTCCCTCCGGCTCGAAATGAGCCCAGCCCATCGTTTCGACGATCCCGGCCAGTGCCGCTTCGCCGTGCGGCGCCGGGGTGTCGAGCTCGGTGATCAGCAGGCGATCGAGCTCTTCGTCGTGGACGACCGCTCCCGAGCTGTGCCGGGAGGCGATCCATCCCAGCGGCCGCGGGATTCGCTTGCGGCCCACGCGCCGGACGCCGCCGAGCGTCCGCCCGAACGAGTCGACCTGCCAGTTTGGGTCGACCATCTCGGGTCGGAACCGGCGGTGCTCCTTGAAGACCGGGAACTCGAGCCAGTCGGCGAGCTCCCGCCGGGCCAGCGCCAGGTCCGCCGGATAGACCGCCCGCAGGAGCAGGGTCTTCCGGTCGCGCGACCGCGTTCGGAGCGCGATGTCGCCCAGCTTCAGCCGCCGGTCGCGCAGCGTGAAGCCCGGCGGCGAGACGAAGCTGGCGCCGTAGACCGCCCACGGCGTCGGCTCGGCCGGCCTCGAGGCTCGCAGCGTCGGGAGCCCGCGCCGGGTGACGGACCGCTGCTTCCGCTTCGGCGCCTCGGCGCTGGTCAGGGCCTCGACCACCAGTCCGGCGTCGGGGGCATATCCGGCCCAGAACGCGGGGTGCTCGTCGTCGCCGGGCGACCAGGCGGTCTCGGCGAACCCCTCGGGTTCGGGCCCGCCGCTCGCCGCGGTTCGGCGCATCCGCTTCAGTCGTCGGGCGAAGGGGCGCCCGGCGTCGAATCGCTTCTTCTTCGGCCGCGACCAGGAGACCTGGGCGACGGCCTCGGTCGCGTCGCCGATGATCATGGAGCCGCGGTCCCAGTCGCCGGCCACGCGGAGCGGCCGCCACTGCTCGGGGACCTGTATCCGCCAGCCGCACCAGGCCAGCGGGGCCGTCTGGCGAAGAGCCATGGGGCATCGGTATCCATATCGAGGGCCGCCCGTCAGACGGGCAGCTTGATCACACTCTTGCTCATGAGGACGAAGCCGAGGCTTAACATGGCGATGAGGCCCATGCCCGCGCCGAACCCCGCGTAGAAGACGATGCGGTACTGCGGCCAGTTGTCGCCGAACCGCTTGCGGAAGAAGTAGCGCCCCAGCAGGGCGCCGATGAACATGGGGAGTACGGTCTGGGGCGCGGTCTGGTCGAGCCCGCGCACGACGCCGTAGATGAGGAACACGGGCAGGCCGAAGTGGGCCAGCCCGCTGTAGACAAGGACCGCCAGGCCGTAGCCGACGACGAGGTACTCCCATCGGAACGCTTTTTCGAAGGCGCTCTCGGCGAGCCCCGGGAGGGTGGAGGACCAGAGGACGCCGCTCTGGAAGGCCTGCAACTCCCAGAACTTGTTCGCGTAGGGGAACATCTCGCTGGGCACCGGCGAGATCGACAGGATGAACTGGCTGAAGACGACCAGCCCGACGAACATGATCGGCACCACGAGGATGTCGGCCTTGAGGATGGACCGGAATCGCGTCCCGGTCAGCTCGGCTTGTCGGAACATGAGCACCTGCTGCGTGTACTGGTGGTACGGGATGGGTGCGAACCAGATGGCGGCGCCCTTGTACCCCGAGAGGATGAACGTCGCCTCGCGGAAGAACGGGATGGCGAGCTGTCTCCCCACGATCCCTTCCATCCGCGCCGACGCATAGCTCATAAGGGGGGTGTAGACAAATCCATAGCCGACAAGCAGCCACATAGGGAACCGCGCTCCAAGCAACGGCCCGGAGGCATAGTTGATCAGCCAGTACGCCAGGCCGATGTAGGTGCAGGTCGAGAGGAGGTAAATGAGGAGCGCGACCCAGACGGGGATGTCGCCGCGACCGGGCGGCGGGCGAAACAGCTTCTTGAGGTCGAAGCCCGACGAGCCCAGGTCGCCCATTTCGCGTTTCTTCCGCCGATAGCTGGAATACATGTGAAAGAAGCCGATGGACGCGACGGCCAGACTGAGCCCCAGGCCGAAACTGAAATAGAAATCCATGTAGTTCGACTGGATGGTCCGGATCCCGCCGACCCCGCCCGACCAACTGCCCAGCAAGCCGCTGTGGTATAGCACCGGGTTGGCGATCAGGGTGACGACCAGGCCGATGAACGCGCCCATCATCGCCCAGAACGGGAGCACCATGCCGGCGATGATGGAGCCCATGCTGAAGCCGATGAGGACCGGCATGGCGGGCAGGATATCCTCGGTGTAGTTGGTCAGGTCGACGAACGGGATGGGGATGATCTGGATGGACTCGGAGAAGATGGCGCCGGTGATGGTGGGCACGGCGACATAGACCGCCCCGAACCCGATGCCGAGCGCCCCGCCCATGCTGAACACGCGCCATCGCCAGGTTTCGCGCTGGTCCGACGCGTCCGCCAGGGCGGTCATCCCCATGGCGCCCACGGGGGCCATGGGGAAGGGGAGCTCCTCGACGTCGGAGGTGATGCGGTAGATGAGGTAGCCCAGGCCGAAGTGGTCGAGCCGCGAGATGAGCATGGTGAGGAACATCAGGCCGAGCGGCACGACCCAGGCGGGGTGGAAAAACGACCGTTCGGCCAGAACGACCGGGTCGGTGGGCGCGTACCAGGCGGGGAGATAGTCGGTGATGCCGAGCTGCTGGAGCGATTCGCTCTGCGCGGCGAACTGGCGCCAGAGGAGGCCGCGCCCGCCCATCGCCATCATGGCCCCGCACATGTAGAAGAGGATGAAGATCTGCGGCCGCTTGAGCTTCTTGAAGGCGCGGCGGGCGATCTCCACGTAGAGGATGACGGTCACCCACCGGGCGGCGCGCCCCATGCCCATCCCCACGACCAGCGTCATGTAGAGCTGCGAGGGGGCCATGATCAGGCCGACGAACAGGGCCATCAGCACCGTGCCCCAGGTGAAGCCGCTCTCGAAGTGATCGGGCGGCTGCATCAGGTCGCGGAATTCCTTGAGTTCCTTGTCCTCTTTCATCAGGTCGCCGCTCCCTCGCCGGTGTCGCTCAGGCGTTCCTTCGCCCCGGCGATGTATTCCAGCATGCGCTCCGCCTTCAGCTTCCGCCAGCCGAGCAGTTGTCGCCGCACCTCGCCGAGGAGCACGCGGTTCAGCTTTCGCCAGGAGTTGATCTGCCCCGCCTGGTGGCGGAGTTCGATGAAGAGGCTGAAGATGTGGTCGACGTCGGCGGACCGGGCCTCGATCCGGAGCTTCTGCCGGATGCCCAGGTCGTAGGGGGCCAGCCAGGCGGTGCATTCGACGCCCATGAGGCGCGTCCCCTCGACCTCCGTCTCGAACGTCTCCAGGTGGTCGGTGGCGAAGTTGCCGATGCTCCCTTCGCGGTGGGCCTCGAGGTAGTCGAAGAGGAACTGCATCACGCCGTTGGCCGTGGTGTTGGTGACGGTGAAGGGGAGTTTGTCGCGGATGACGCCGTCGACCGGCTCGGGCACGGTCCACCGCATCTCGTTGCTGGGGGTGGCCAGCTTGCCCGCCATGAAGGCGGGGATGAGCGAGGAGACGACGACCACGAAGAGGACGAGCATCATGGTGAGGATGGCCTGGGTGCCGGAGTAGTTCAGGGTCAGGCCGCCCATCCAGCCGAGCTCGGTGAACAGGCTGGCGACGCCCTGGCCGGCGACGTACCCGAAGATCGAGCCCATGAGGCCGTAGGTGACGGCCTCGGCGAGGAAGAGGAACCCGACGTGCAGCGGGGCGAGGCCGAGGCTGGTGTAGATGTAGATCTCGCGCTTTCGCTCGGCGATCGAGCTGAGCATGGTGTTGAAGATGATGAGGCCGGCGATGACGACGGGGATGAGCAGGCTCTTGGGGGCGTAGGGCAGCGGGGGGGTGGCGGCCAGGACGCGCACGCCGTCTTCGGCCCCGAAATAGATGGGGAACGCGAGCCGGCCGGCCAGGTCGAGCGCCAGCTCCCGGGCCTCTTCCGTCGACCCGGTCCGGATGGCCACCGTCCGGAGCCGGCTGCCGGGGATCTGGCGGAGGACAGAGGCGGGAAGGATGATGATCGAGTCGGCCTGGACCCGGGGGATCTCCTGGTTCGGCTCGAGCGAGGTGCCCTTGGCGAGTTGGGCCATCCGCTCCCGCATGCCCGAGCCGGTCAACTGCCGCCGCTCGTCCTCGTTCAGCCGCGAATAGTCGAGCGGGAGGATCGAGTCGCCATCGAGCTGGCGGATCTCCCTGTTCAGGATCTCGTTGTTCAGGGTGCCGACGAGGACGAGTTCGCGGCCGGCGATGACGATCTGGTCCCCGGGTTCGACGCCGAGTTTCTCGGCGGACTCGGGGCTGAGGTAGCATCCGCCCTCGGCGCCGAACCGCTCCCAGTCGGGGCAGGCCCGGCCGACGCGGCTGAACCGGTCTTCCTCGGGCGCCAGGCCGAGGGCCGCGGGCAGCGACAGCGGCTCGCTGCCCTTCGTGCTGCGGACGTGGATCCGCCACTGGTCGTCGCTCTGGTTGTTCCACCAGTATCGGGGAACGACGAGGTGGCGGCCGCCGACCACCCGTTCGAGGTGGGTGAGGGCGGCCGCGGGCATGGCCTGCAGGTTCGGCTGGCGGATGAGCACGCCGGGGAACCGGGCCTTTTTCTCCACGTCGATGTCGAACTCCCGCTGCCACCGGTACCGGCTGGACGACATGAAGCAGAGCATGGCGAACGTGATGAGGATGACGGTGGCCCCGGTGAGCGCGGTCCGGAACTTCCGCCGCCGCATGTTGGCGATGCCCAGGCGGACCGCCGTGGTCACCAGCCCCAGGCGCGACGTCCGAGCCCGGGCGCTCTCGGCCTGGCCGCTCTGCAGCTCCTCCAGCCCCGTCTTGAATCGGGAGAAGATCACCGAGATGACCATCAGGCTCATGAAAATGACGGCGAAGGCCATGATGATCATCAGCGGCTGGGCGCTGATGTCGAACGCCGGGTGATAGCGCCACAGGACGAGCGCCATCACGGCGAAGATGGCGATCACGCCGGTGAGCTGGCGATAGACGGTCGGCGCCGCGAAGAGGAGCCGCTCGAGCGCGTAGGCGAAGGGGACGAGCATGAGGAGGAGGAAGATGGCCCCGCGGATGACGTCGTTGGCGGTGCTGCGGACGGCCTGGTAGGCGCGGACCTCGTTCGACATGGCGCCGCTGGCGCTCTTCACCAGCCCGGCGGCGTCGTCCTCGTCCACCGCCCGGGCCGCCTGGCGGAGCTGCTCGGCCGTCGGCTCCCGCAGTGTCTGGATCGCCTTGTTCGCGATGCCGGCGTCCGCCTGCTCCATCAGGCGCTTGGCGTCGAGTCGGTAGAAATCGCGGGCCGAGATGCGGAGCGGGTGTTCGGGGAGCCGTTCGCCGACCGGGAAGCCGCGCATCAGATAGCGCGTCTTGACCCCCCGGCGCGGCTCCGCCACGTTCAGCAGGGCCATCCGGTTGCCGGCCAGCCCGGCCCGGACGATCAACTGCCACCGGATCGCCGGCTCGAACTGGCAGGACAGCAGGCTGTTGTAGACGGACACGTTCATCCGCTTCGGGGCGCTGGCCCGCTCGGCGTCCAGGAGATCGGTGCTGTTTAGGTTGAGCAGGAACCGGGTGTCGAACAGGCCGAGGACGGTGACTTCCTGGCAGGGGAAGGTCACGGCCCGGACCGTCTGCGGGCGGCGGCTGGACAGGTCGGTGTTCAGGCGCACCCCCATCCCTTCCATCTGGATGTCGACGGCGCGGATGATCCGGCCGTCGGGGGCGAGCCGATAGGCCTGGAGGTTGTACCGCCGGTAGGCGCCCTGGCGCTGGCCGGGGATGGCGTCGAACAGGAAGCGCCCGTCGAGCCCGTTCCGCGTGAACTCCAGCCGCCGGACCCCCGCCACCGGCGAGAAGCGCGCGGTCAGCGCGCCGCTCCATCCGCCGCGCGGGACGAGTGTGCACAGGTGGCCGCCCATGGGCAGGCGGGGGACGGGCTCGCCCGTGGCCTGGTCGACGATGATCCCCGTCACGCGGCTCCACTTCGGATGGACCTTCCGGGCGTGGTCGCCCGCGGTGGGCGGGTCGAACTCCGCGTCATGGGCGAGCGTCTCCAGCAGGACGAACGCCGCGTCCACCTGCGGCCCCAGCCGGTCCCACCGGAGGCGGTCCGGCCGGTCCCACGGGGTGTCGACCCGCAGGCGCTGGGCGTCGAGGGTCGTCCACGTGGTGGCGGGCAGCCCGAAGCTGGGCGCCGGGGACGAGGGCAGGGACAGGTTGCCGACCACGAACGAGTCGAGCGAGTCGCTGCTGGCGACGGCGCCCAGGTCGACGGCCCGGCGCAGGTGTGCGGGCCACAGTTGCCGGGATGTCCGCTCGGCCTTCTGCCGCTCCTCGTCGTCCTCGATCCCCCGGCTCTTCTCTTCGGCGGCGCGGCGGTCGGCGTTCTCCAGCCACCGGGTGATCGGCCGGGCGTTCTGCGTCTCCTTCCAGCCGAGCAGCCGGCCCCTCAGGCACGGCCCCGCCGCGACGCCCGCGTCGGACAGGTCGAGCGCCAGCAGGCAGGAGAGCGGCCGATCCGCCTCGACCCCCAGCGCGTCGATCAGCTCGTCGCGGATCCGGTCGCGCGTCCGGTAGATCCGCATCCGCCCCGAGATGCGGTCGACCTGGTCGCGGGTGCGTTCGAGCACGCGGAGCCAGACGTGGACCGCCAGCTTAAGCGCCTCGGGGGCCCCGGCAACGGGGGTGTCGGTGGTGAGCTGCTCCTGGGCGCTGTACCGGGCGGAGCGGCGGGCGGCGAGCGCGTCGATCTTCGCCTCCACCGCCTCGAGCCGGGCCCGGACGTCCTCGAGCGACATGTCCTCTCCGTCCTTCGCTTTCCCTGCGGCCCGGCCCGCCCGCAGGCGGTTCCGCTCTCGCCGCAGGCGATGCCGCTCCAGACGGAGCGGCTGGATGGATTGCTCGAGCGTGATGACGCCCCGGGCCACCTCGTCCTTCACGTATTGATGCAACGGCCGATACCGGCTCCGATGCACCGTGTTCAGGGACTCCCGGGTGAGCTCGATCCGGCTCGCGAGGCGGTGGTGTTCGAGGTATTTTTCCAGGCGCTCGTTGTCTTCCTCGCGGTGCTCCTTCGCCGGATTCTCCGCCCGGTCGGCGGCCAGGGCGACGAGCATCTCGCGCAGGCCCCGCTGGTTGATGGCGTAGGCGTCGATGAAGGCGAAGAGGATCGGGCGCGAGGGCGGGTTCTCGGCGAAGTGTTCCAGCGCCCGCAGGGCGAGGGCGACGTCGACGGCCCGGTCGGCGCCCGGCGCCTGCTCGGGGACGACGCCGCCGGCGTCGAACGGCACGGCGACGCAGACGGCTCGCTCGGCGGCGGGCTCGGCGGCGGGCGCGAGCGCATAGAGGTTGGTGGCGGTGACCTGGGCCCACCGCATGCGGCAGTGGAGCGCCCCGCGCTCGATTTCGCCGCGGCGGAGCGCGTCGGCCAGGTCGCCCGGCGGCAGGTAGTACCGGGGCACGTGGACGGGGATGGGGGCGAGCTGGGTGTGGAGATCGGCGATGGTCTCGTCGCCGCGGCCCAGGAAGAGGATGGCCCGGGCGCCCACGTTATAGGCATCGGCCCAGTGTCGGGCCCCGGCGAGTTCCATCACGGCGATCTCGCCGCGCAGGCTGCGGGCGGGGAGCTTGCCGGGGCCTTTGCCCGGCTCGCCCTCGCCCACGTAGACCAGCCGCCCGCCGATGCCCGCCTCCGGCGTGCTGTGCAGCCGCACCCCCGCCGGCCACAGCGGATACACCCGGTCGGCCCGGCCCCCGTGCCGGAGCTCCGCGCTCTCGACCACCGGGACCAGGAGCCGGAGCGGATGCTCCCAGACCTTGACGCGCGGGCCGGCCCGGCGCAGGCGGCCGGCCAGCTCGGCGAGCGTGGCGGCGTGCTCGGGGGTGCCGAGGACGCGCGTCGGCCGCTTCGCCAGCCAGGCGACCTCGTCGCGCACCCCGTGCCAGAACGGCTCGTCCGCTGCCGGGGCCGCTCCCGACAGGACGACCAGCGCGAGCACCACCGCGAGGAACCGGGATGTGGCCGAGCGAGTCGTCATCAGGTTATCCGCGATCCGTGTGGATCGGCCCTACGTGGGCAACAGGTGTACGGCCTTGTACTCGAGCCCTATCAGGTGCCTCACGGCGGGCTCGATGGACCAGAAGATGGCGGCGAAGACGTCGCCCATGATCAGGCCGAGAAAGGCCGCGCGCGACAGCCGGTACAGCCGCGCACCGCCGAATCCGACCAGCAGGACCTTCGCCAGCCAGCCGACCAGCACGCTGAACCACGCCTGGTTCGCGTAGTACGACTGGACCATGATCAGGCCCACCGGGTGGAGTGGCCACCGGGGCATTCTCAGGCAGGCCCACTCGCAGATGCCGGCCAACGCGGCGCCGAACCCCAGGTGCCACGGCCGGCTGAAGTCCGGCTGCGAGAACGAGGGGGCCTCCTTCCCTTTGTTATCCACGTATTCCTTCAGATCGGGGTGGGCCGGGCCGGTGATGCGCCGGGAGCCCCAGGCGTTGAGCGGGCGGCTCTCGCCGTCCAGCGTGATCCCGTGGTGGTAATTCGCCATGATGTGGGTGCCGCCCGAGAGGATCAGCCCGACCACCGTCAGGACCACGAAGGACCACGCGAGGCGGGACCGCCAGCGCGGCCGCGCCGCCTCGTCCAGGTCCAGCGCGTGCGCGCCCATGGCCGAGGCGCTGACCCGCGAGGCCGTGGGGAACAGCATCGCGATCACCGTCGCGAAATAGAGCGAGACCGGGCTCACCCAGGAGAACGGCGCCATCTTCACCAGGCTGATGTTGTAGCGGAAGTCGATCCGGACGAACGGCATGCCCGTCTCGGCCACGATCCGCGTGATCAACAGCGAGACCATGAACGCGATGAACACGTAGAACAGGGCCCAGCCCCACTGGACGCCGACGTGGATCATCCAGAACCACATGCCCAAAAGCCCCGCGCTGAACATGAGGGCCGCGTTCCGGTTCTTCCGCTCCTCCTCGTTCTTCGCCCGGAAGATGCACCGAAACACGTGCGCCCAGTGCTTCCGGCCCAGCCAGACGATGAACGCGGTCAGCACGAACATGGCCCCGATCCGGTGATCGTAAATCTGGCTCCGCTGGTAGTCGGGAAAATACTCCCACCGGATGCAGTCGTACAGGCCGTAGGCCAGTTGGAAGAACCAGATGGAGAAGCTGATCCGCGTGGGCATGAAGAAGGCGATGCCCACGAAGATGAAGTACATGTGGAAGTGGCGGATGTGGCCGGGCAGGGACCCGAAGAACGTGCCCGCGAACACCGGGCCGAGGTTGTACGTCATGGGGATCGCCGGCACGTCCTGCGGATAGTACTCCTTGAGCCCCGCCAACAGGCGAAGAGCGAACACGATCCCCGCCGCCACCCAGAACGAGCGGGTGCGGAACAGCGGCGCCAGCAGCTTCCCCGGGTTTGGTTCCTCGATGAGCGACCGCTCCACCGTGAGCAGCGGGAACGGCAGGCGCTCGTTCTGCCGCCACTGCGGCAGCACGATCAGACTCAGCCCGATCATCATCAGCCAGCAGAACAGGACAAACGTCCCCCACCACACGAGCGGGCCGACCCACGCCTCCCACGGGATGCTCTCGCCCTTCGGCAGCTCGCGGATGTAGTCCTCCGACGCCGGGACCTCCGCCTTGTACTCCGTCTTGTCCGGAAACAGCCCCGGCGGCAGGTCCATCTCCTCATACGCCTGCGCCACCTTCTTGTCCTTGCTCACCTCCAGCGGCACGTTCGCGACCGCGGACGGGAGCTGGCGGAGCAGGCCGCTGGACGGCAGCACGCTCGCCATCAGCAGGATCGCGGTGATCAGCGCGAGCTGCCACGTGGTCAGCGTCAGGCTCGGCAGGAGCTTGCGGAGCAGCGGGTTCACCAGGAGGACGAGCACCAGGACGAGGAAGAGCGCCGCCACCGGCAGGTAGCTGTCGGCGATGAACTGGCTCCCCATCACCCACGTGTTGTAGGGGGAGGCGACCCAGATGGCGGCCGAGCCGACCAGGCCGATCAGCCCCGCGGCGAAGATCCGAAGCAACGGCCGCTGCGGCCCGTCCGGCGGGCGCTGTTCGCTCATCGTGTTCACCGGCGCTTCGGCGGGCCGGAAGCCGAAGCAATCAGGTTCCCGGATGTGGCGGCCGATTCGGCAGGTTGTCCGCGGCTGCCGCCGACCTGTTTTGTATGAAATCCGCCCACGCTTGTCAAGCAGACCGGTCGCCGACTCGTCCCAAGTTTGCGCACGGGAGAGGCCCGTTTACGCGCCTTCGCGAGGAGCGACAGCTCCGAGTATGGGCCCCGCCTTCCAGGCCTCCTCTGAGGCGGGATTCTCCTTCCCTTTATGGGCGAAAGCCCCGCGAACTGGGCTGAACGGCGCCGCGGGCGGCGCCGCTCTCACAGGTTGACCGAGACCCCCCGCTCGGCCAGGTACTCCTTGACCTGGCGGACGGTGAACGTGCCGAAGTGGAAGACCGAGGCGGCAAGGACGGCGGCCGCGTGCCCCTCGGCGACCGCCTCGTAGAAGTGCTCGAGCTTGCCCGCCCCGCCGCTCGCGATGACCGGCAGGCCCGTCGCGTCCGCGATCCCCCGCGTCAGCCCGATGTCATACCCGTCCTGCGTGCCGTCCGTCCTCTTGCTGGTCGGCAAGAGCCGGCCCACCCCGAGCGCGGCCATCTCCGCGGCGAACTCCACCGCGTCCTTCCCCGTCGCCGTCCGGCCCCCGTCGATGTACACCTCGCTGCCCGATGGGCACGACGCGTTCGCGTCGGCGTCGATCGCCACCACGATGGTCTCCGAGCCGAACTCCTCGACCGCCGCGCCCACCATCTCCGGATCGCGACAGGCCGCGCTCGACATCGAGACGCAGCTCACCCCGCAGTCGAGCGCCCTCCGGATGTCGTCGAGCGACTTGATCCCGCCGCCGACGGTCAGCGGCACGTCGACGGCGTCGGCCACCTGTCGCAGCACGTCGAACGTCGTCTCTCGCCCCTCCACGGTGGCGGTGATGTCGAGGAAGGCGATCTCGTCGGCGCCGCCCTCGGAGTAGGCCTGGGCCGCCTCGACCGGGTCGGCCGCATCGACCAGCTCCACGAAGTGCACGCCCTTCACCACCCGCCCGTCCTTGATATCCAGGCAGGGCACCACGGCCACCGTATCCATACGCGTCCTCCTCGTTCTGCCGCTTTCGCCGGGCCGTTCGGCCCGACAGTATAGCCCTTCCGCTCCCCGCCGCCAAGGGAGCGGACCGGGGCCAGTCGATACTACGAACGGGGGGATATGCGTGCCCCTTCGTTGCTGCAATTCACGACCGCCTTCGCTCCTCCCCGCCCTGCCCTCGGACGCTCGACGCGAAGGCGGGTACTCCTGCTCTTGCTCCTGCTCCTGCTCCTGCTCTTGCTCCTGCTCCTGTTCCTGCTCCTGTTCCTGTTCTCGAAGTGCCTTCCGTGGCAAGAGGCGACATTGAGCAAGAGCACGAGAATGAGCACGAGCACGAGGGGAATGCGCAGCCGCAGCACCGGTTCCTCGGAGTAGGCGAAGCTCACCCCCCTGAAGTCGACCCGGCCCCGGAAGCCCTGCGGGGGCCTGTTCCGGGTCTTCCTCGG